>CAMDAI010000090.1 GCA_945888585.1 Rickettsia typhi
CTTATTATTGACGAAGAACAAAACAGACTTAATAAATCTGATATAATACCTAAATCAAAACTATCATCTAAATCAAATCCAAAAAATCAAATTCAAATTACCGAAATAAAAGCTTTGAAGGGAAGAAGTGGGGAAGGGAGATTTGATTAGATGTAAAAACTACTACTTAATTTAACACTCTGTATTTTGATATGCCTAATTTTATTACAAAAATAATTTCAATTTTAATAATTGTATTCTTTATAGTAGAATCAAGCTTTTCCAATGATTTTGATAATTTAAAACCTATTGGAAAAACCGAGTTAAAATTTTTAGGATTTAAGCTTTATGACATTGAATTAAGAGGTGAAAATCAAAAATTTTCTTATAATCAAAAATTAGCAATTAAAATTAATTACAATAAAAACTTTTCTAAAAAAGAGCTAGTCGAAACCTCAATTGACGAAATTTCAAGAATAAATAATATTAATAAAAAATCTATTGAAGAACCTTATAAATTAATCCTTGAAAGACTTTTTGTTGATGTAAAGAAAGGTGATGAAAAAATTGCAATCTATGATCCAAATTTTGGACTTACATTATTTTATAATGGTAAATTGATTGGCTCTGTTAATGATAAAATTTTTGCTAGAAGATTTATTGATATTTGGTTAAGTGATAAGGCAAGCTTTAAAAAAGCTAGAGACTTATTGGTTGGAATTTGAAGTCTAAAAATATATTTATAAATAAATGAAAAAAATCTCATATTCTCTTCTGGCTTTCAGCCTATCATGCTTTAGCATTCCTCTTTATATTCATCTGGCAAATTTTTATTTTAACCAATATCAAATTTCTCTTGCTTTAATTAGCTTGGTAATTTTTTTATGTCGTTTTTGTGATTGTATTTTTGATCCTCTGATTGGCTATTTGTCTGACTATTTAATTGGTAAAAAAATAAAAAGAACCACCATAATTTTAATTGGATCTTTGCCGTTATTTTTAAATTTTTATTTTATTTTTAATCCTTTTTATAGCGATGAAAAGTTACTAATTTATTGGCTTGGTGGCAATTTAATTTTGCTATATTTTTCTTTAAGCATAATTTCAATTAATTATGAATCCATAATTTCTACCTTGAAAGAAAAACGCAGTGAATTCATTGCAGCACGAGAATTTATGCAGATTCTTGGCATTTTGATGATTTCAATTTTACCTTCAATTATTGCAAAAAAACTTGCAATTTCTTACGATCAATCTCTAAGTTATCTATGGGTTTTTATTTTGCCAATTTTTGCTTTAGGGCTGTTTTTATTAAGCAAAAAATTTAATCAAATTTCAGCACCAATAAATCAAAAACAAGCATTTCCAAGAGATTCAAAATTTTGGAAGTTATCAGCAATTTATTTATTAAATTCTGTTGCAGTTGCAATTCCTGCTATAACAATCAGATTCTATGTTGATGAATATTTAAAAGTTCCTGATTTAAATGGTAATTTTTTGGGGTTATATTTTTTATCAGCTGCTTTTTCGGTTTTTATTTGGGTAAAGATTATAGCTAAAATTGGGCAAGAAAAATCCTGGATAATATCCGCTTTAATGAGTGCCGTAATTTTTATTTTTGCCGCTTTTATTTCTGCAGAAAATTATCAATTATTTTATTTAATTTGCTTCTTATCAGGTTTTGCAGTTGGTTGCGATTTAACGGTGCCGCAATTGATTTTAGTCAAACTAATTAAAGATAGACAAAACAAGACGATTCATTTTGCAATTTTTGGTTTTATTACCAAGATTTCTTTAGCAATTGCAACTTTGATTAGCTTAACTACAATTTCCAATCAAAATCAGGGTTTAAATTATGGTGCAATTCCAATAGTTTATGCCATAATACCTTCTGCACTAAAAATTATTACCGCATTTTTTATAAAAAAAATATGAAAAAAATCTTAACTTTAATTTTTACTATGACCTTATTTTCCTGTTCAGTTTCTAACCCTAAAATTTACGAAAAAAATTTACCAAAATTTGATATTAGAAAATATTTTGATGGTAAACTAGAGGCTTACGGAGTTGTAAAAGACTGGCGCGGCAAAATTACCCGCAGATTTTATGTGACCATGACCGGAAATTGGCAAGGTAATGAAGGAACTTTGGAAGAATTTTTTGTTTTTGATGATGGAGAAAAGCAAAGCAGAACCTGGAAATTAAAAGTTAGCGATGACAATAATTTTATCGGAAATGCTGGTGATGTAATTGGAAATGCTATAGGAAAACAATATGGCAATGCTGTCAGAATGGATTATGTTTTAAGAACTCCGGTAGGTAACAAAACCTATGATTTAAAAATTGAAGATTGGCTTTATTTAATTGATGAAAAGCATTTAATTAACGAATCAAAAATCAAAAAATTTGGTTTAACTCTTGGCTATCTAACAATTGGCTTTAAAAAATTATAAATGAAAAATATTTTAATAATTGGTGCAAGTCATGGAATTGGCAAGGCCTTGGCTTTTGAATATCACCAACTTGGACATTTTGTAAATTTATTTGCCCGCGATTTTGAGGCTTTAAAATCAATAAAATCAGAGCTTAAAACTAATATTGAGATTTTTGAATTTGATGTGATTGATGAAAAAAAATTACAAGAAATTTTAAATAGTTTTTTACAAATTGATCTTTTTATTTATTGCGCAGGAGTCTATAAGCCAATGGCCGTAACCGATATTGATTTAAAAGAAGCAAAAAAAATTAATGAAGTAAATTTTGTTGGCGCGCTTAATTGTTTAGATGTGATAATTAAAAAAATGCTTTCACAAAAATTTGGTCAAATTGCTTTGGTTGCAAGTGTTGCCGGCTATGTCGGTTTGCCAAAATCATTTGCTTATGGCGCTTCAAAAGCAGCTCTGATTAATTTGGCCGAAACTCTTTACGCAGAGCTTTCAGCCTTTAATATTAAGGTTTCTCTAATTAATCCCGGATTTGTAAAAACTCGTCTAACTGATAAAAATAATTTTAAAATGCCGGCAATTATTTCTGCCCAAGAAGCGGCTCAATATATTGTTAATGGCTTAAATAAAGAAAAATTTGAAATTCATTTTCCTAAAAAATTTACCATTTGGCTAAAATTATTAAAAATTCTTCCTTACAAAATTTTGTTTTTCTTCACTAAAAAAATTGCCAAAAAAAATTAATGAAAATAGCAATAATAGGTTCCGGAATCTCTGGAATGGCTATTTCATGGCTTTTAAACAAAGAGCATGAAATTGATTTATATGAAAAAAATAATTATATCGGAGGACATTCAAACACTGCGGTAATTAATTATAGTGGTAAAGAAATTGCGGTTGATACCGGATTTATTGTTTTTAATCATCAAACTTATCCCAATTTAAAAGCACTTTTTGAATTGCTTGGTGTTAAAACTAAAGCAAGTAACATGTCCTTTTCAGCTTCAATTGATGATGGAAAAATTGAATATTCTGGACAAAGTTTGGCTGGTGTTTTTTGTCAGAAGAAAAATCTTTTTAATTGGCAATTTTTATTAATGATTAAAGATATTTTAAAATTTAATAAAAATGCTTCTAAAATTATAGAAAACCCTCAAAACCCAACACTTGAGCAGTTTCTTGATGATCTAGGAATGGGAAGATATTTTAGAAAATTTTATTTGTTTCCGATGGCGGCAGCAATTTGGAGTTGTCCTCTAGATGTCATAAAAGATTATCCGGCAAAAAGCTTGGTTAGATTTTTTTTAAATCATGGTCTTTTAACGGTGAGTGATCAACCACAATGGTACACGGTTGAAGGTGGTAGTAAGGAATATGTAAAATTACTATGTAAAGATTTTAAGGATAGAATTTTTCTCAATTCCAAAATTGAGAAAATAAAAAAATTACCGGATGGAAAATTAGAAGTTGCCGGAAAAATTTATGATAAGGTTGTGCTGGCATGCCATTCAGATCAATCTTTAAGGATGATTGATGATTTTAGTGATGATCCAAAAAACTTACTTAAAAAAATTCACTATCAAAAAAATATTGCCACTTTGCATTGTGACGAAAATTTAATGCCAAAAAATAAAAAAGCTTGGGCAAGCTGGAATTATTTAAGAAATTGTAAAGACCAGCAAAATCGGGGATTGGCACTTACTTATTGGATGAATATTTTGCAAGAAATTGATAAAAATTATCCGCTTTTCGTAACACTAAATTCAAGCAAAAAAATTGATCCTAAAAAAATCTTTGCTGAATTTGAATATGAACACCCAATTTTTGATTCTGAAGCTGTAAATGCCCAAACAAAATTTGATAAGATTCAGGGCTTAGAAAATCTGTATTTTTGTGGTGCATATTTACGTTATGGATTTCATGAAGATGGGCTTTTATCAGCAATTAATGTTGCAAAAAAACTTGGTGTTGAGGTTAGTTGGAAATGACGCAAAATCTTTGTCCAGCAATAGTATTTCATGCTCGTAATTTTCCAAAAAAAAATTCATTTCTATATCGAGTATTTTATTTATTACTTGATTTAGATGAACTTGAAAAGAATTATAGATTCCTTTCCTTTGAAAAATTTAATTTATTTTCCTTTTACAGCAAAGATCATTGTAAGCATGATTTGGAAGGTTTTACGGGTAATCCAAAAAATTGGATAAAAAATATTTTAACTAAGGAAAATATTGAGGCTAAAAAAGTTATGCTACTTTGCCATCCAAGGGTTTTAGGTTATGTTTTTAATCCAGTAAGTTTTTGGTTTTGTTTGGATGAAGAAGAGAAATTAATTGCAGTTTTGGCTGAAGTTCAAAATACTTTTGGTGAGGCTCATTCTTATTTGGTTTATAATTTGGATAGAAGTCCAATTGATAACTCTCAGGAACATTTTGTGAAAAAAGAATTTCATGTTTCCCCATTTTTTGAAAGGCAAGGAAATTATCGCTTTAAATTTGATTACAATCATAAAAAAATTATGGTTCTTATTGATTATTTTGATCAAGAGAAATTAATGCTTAAAACTTCTTTAACTGCACAAAGAAATTCTCTCAATGATAAAAATTTAATAAAAACTTTTTTTGTAATTCCATTTGTAACTTTTAAAGTTATATTTCTCATCCATTATCAGGCGCTAAAAATAATTCTTAAAGGTATTAAATATATCAAGAAACCAGCGCAACTTTTTAATAAAATCACTAAAACTTTTAAATGAATAATCTAAAGCCTTTCTTTGATGCACTTTCTAATATTGCGCATGGGTCAATAGAAATTGAATTGCCTAATGGTGAAATAAAAAAATTTTCTTCACCAAATAATCAGCCAACAGTTCATTTTAAAATTAAAGATTTAGCAATGGTTGATGATTGCTTAATTGGTGGTGATATTGGGCTTGCTGAAACTTACATGAAAGATATGTGGGAAAGTAAAAATTTGCCTGATTTATTATTATTTTTTGCTCTTAATGTAGAAGCTTTAGAAAGTTTTTTTCATGCCCATAAAATTAAAATGTTTTTGCTTTATTTACAGGCAATTTTTCGTAAAAATACCCATAATGGAAGCAAGAAAAATATTCAATTTCACTATGATTTAGGTAATGATTTTTACCGGTTGTGGCTTGATGAAACGATGACTTATTCCAGTGCAATTTTTGAAGGTAGGGACCTAGATTTAAATGATGCACAAAAAAATAAATATAACAGAATTTTATCAAAATTATCCGGTGGTAAAAACATTTTAGAAATAGGTTGCGGTTGGGGTGGTTTTGCCTCTGAAGCGGTTGCCCGTGGCTATAATGTAACGGGGTTAACCCTCTCAAAAGAGCAGGAAAAATATGCTAATGATTTGGGTTTAGATCACTTCAAAATTAAGCTTCAAGACTATCGCAAGGAAAAAAATAAATATGAT
>CAMDAI010000091.1 GCA_945888585.1 Rickettsia typhi
AAAAGAATTAGCTCCTGAGCGAATTTTAAGAATTGCTGAAGCCTTACGCTATGATATTTCCGTAGAAGAAATTCATGAAACTAGCAATTATGATCCATGGTTTATTCGAGAAATTCAAAAAATCGTAAATGCTGAAAAAGAGTTGATTAGAGCTGGTTTGCCAAAAAATAAATTAGAAATTTTAAATTTGAAGAAACTAGGATTCTCTGATTCCAGATTAGCAGAACTTACCAAATCAAGTGAAAAAGAAGTCAGAAATTTTCGTGATAAATTAGGAGTTTATCCGGTTTATAAAAGAGTTGATACTTGTTCTGCTGAATTTAAATCAGTTACTCCTTATATGTATTCTTGTTATGAAGGTGATGGAATTAATGATCCTGAGTGCGAAGCAGAACCAACCGATAAAAATAAAGTAATAATTTTAGGTGGTGGACCAAATCGAATTGGTCAAGGAATTGAGTTTGATTATGCTTGCGTCCATGCTTCATTTGCTTTGCGTGAAGCTGGATATGAAACTATTATGATCAATTGCAATCCAGAAACAGTTTCAACTGACTATGACACTTCCAGTCGCCTATATTTTGAGCCAATGACTCCAGAATATGTTTTAGAGATTATTAAAAAAGAACAAAGTAACGGTAAATTAGTTGGCGTGATTGTTCAATTTGGTGGGCAAACCGCACTTAAATTAGCAAAACATCTTGATCAAAATAATATTCCAATTGTTGGAACTTCTTTTGATAAAATTGATTTAGCTGAAGATCGTGAACGTTTTGGGAAGTTAATTCAGAAATTAAATTTAGCTCAGCCGGAAAATACTATTTGTCATAAATTAACTGATATTCCGGCAGCTGTTGCTAAGGTTGGATATCCGATCGTAATTCGTCCAAGCAATGTTCTTGGTGGACGGGCCATGGAGATTATCAGAAGCCCTGGTGATCTTGATGGATATATAAAAAGAAATGGTAAATTTATTTTAGATGGGCCAATTTTGGTCGATAAATTTTTGGACAGTGCCATTGAAATTGATGTTGATTCACTTTCTGATGCCGATGATGTTTATGTAGCAGGAATTATGCAGCATATTGAAGAAGCTGGAGTTCATTCCGGAGATTCAGCCTGTTCAATTCCGCCATATTCCCTATCAAAAGAAATTATTGCTGAAATTAAAGAAAGCACAGTAAAGCTGGCAAAAGCCTTAGAAGTTGTTGGTTTGATGAATGTACAATATGCGCTGAAGGATGGAAAATTATTTGTAATTGAAGTTAATCCGCGTGCTTCCAGAACGCTTCCATTTGTTGCTAAAGCGGCCGGAATAAATATTGCTAAAATTGCCTCACTTTTAATGGTTGGTCAAAAATTATCCTCTTTTGGTTTAGAAAAAATTAAAAGAAGAGATGAAAAATATTTCTCAGTAAAAGAGGTGGTATTGCCATTTGCTCGCTTTGCTGGAGCTGATATAATTTTGGGGCCAGAAATGAAATCAACTGGTGAGGTAATGGGAATTGATCAAGATTTTTCCATTGCTTTTATTAAATCGCAAATTGCCGCTGGCCAAAAAATTGTAACGGAAGGTGGTGTGCTGATTTCAGTTAGAAGCGAAGATAAAAATGATACTTTAGTTACAATTACTAAAAATTTAAAAAGACTTGGTTTTGAGATTTATGCAACTTCCGGAACCGCTAAGTTTTTAGAAGAAAAGCAAATTTCTGGGATTACTACGGTGAATAAAGAAAGTGAAGGTGGTTATAACGTTATTTCTTTAATTGAAGATAAGAAAGTTGATTTGGTTATTAATACTACGGTTGGAACTGAAGCGGTAGGTAGAAGTTTTAATTTAAGAAGAACTGCTTTTATGAATCGTCTTTTTTGCTTAACTACAATTTCTGCAGCTAAATGTTTAGTTGACTCAATTGATAAATTTAAAAAGACCAAGGATTTTGATGTGGTTTGTTTGCAAAAAGCTTAAATTTTTAAGATTAATACCGGTAGTTTTTGTAGCGGGGTTTTTTTATAAAATTTCTAGCGGATTTGCTTCCACAACAGTTACTGCAGCATCTACGGTTTTGGTTTCTACTATTATTGATGATGATGCAGTTATTTTTAACGGCCTTCCTAATGGAACTTTGCAGATTGATACCACAAAACAATTAAGTAGTTTGACTACGACTGGTGTGGGAATTGGAAATGTTGATTTCACTTCTGCTAATACTTTAACCCTTACTGGTATAGCTGGTACTTCGTTGAATCAAATTAATCGGATTGATTTTGGATCTTTTGATGGAACTTTAAACATTAAAGGAGCCACTGCCAGTGCAGCACTCGGAATTATTACTGGAACAGATAATGTGGGTAATTTGATTTTCTCTGGAACATCAGCTCAAATAGCAGATTCTTCAATTGGCTCTGCAAGTTTATCGGGCGGTTTGAAATTAAAATCTATTACGGTTAATAATGCTTCTGGAGTAACTTTCAGCAAGAACATATATGCCACAACGCTTGCTGCAAATGAAAATGTTATTATCAGTGGTACGGGGACAGTTAATGTGGGTGCCACTTCTATTGCAGATTCTAAAATTATTGCTTTATCAAATAATGCTATTTTTGGTTCTATTGAGACAAATATTTCAGGAGGATTAAGTTTTGGCGCTAATAAAACTTTAACAATTACCGGAAATATTACCGGAACGGGTGTAATTGAATCTGTGGCTGATGATACTGGTGCTTTAGTATTTTCTGGAACTTTAGCACAAACAGTTGCTACTGATATTGGCAGTTCTTCTCTATTTAGAATTAGTAGTGCTACGGTAAATAATAGTAATGGAGTTACTTTCAGTAATGATTTATATCTAAATAATTTTGCTGTTAATGAATCTGCTGCAATTAGTGGTTCTGGGGCTGTGAAGATTACATCGGCAACAATTGCTAATAGCAAAATCCTTACTTTATCAAATGACGCATCTATTGGTTCTATAAATAGTAATAATTCTGGAATTTTAAACTTTGCCGCCAATAAAACTGTAACCGTTACTGGAAATATTATTGGAACTGGCGCTATTACAACTTCAACTAGCAATACTGGTGGACTTTCCTTTACTGGAACCACTGCGCAAAAAGTTGGAAACCAAATTGGAATTAGCGGAACTAAATTAGCTTCGGTAGCAATCGCAAATACTGATCCTACTAAATTAGTAAGCTTCACTAAAGATATTTATGTTGTTAGTTTGATCACGTCAAATTCTAGTAATATTACTTTTTCTGGAACGTCAGCACAGACGGTGGATGCAGCAGTTGGACTTACTGGAGCTCGATTTGGAACTTTAACGATTAGCAATGCTAACGGTGTTAATTTTAAGGATAATGTTTTTGCTGATGATATGGCTGTTACTGGGACGCTCAGTTTGGATTCCGCTAAAACAATTACTGTTGATGGAAACATTTCTGGTACCGGAACTATTTCTGGCGCTGGTAATTTAACTCTTGATAATGCCGTCACGACTCAAACTGTTGCAACTAACATTGGTAATAGTTCTAGTGATAAATTTGGTACTGTAACGGTTTCTAGTTCAGGCGGAACTTCTTTTAGTAATAATATTTATGCAGCTGCAATTGTTGGAATCGGAAAGAATATAACCTTTAATGGTAGTAGTGCTCAAACAGTAGATGCGGTGATCGGAGCTTCGGGATCTAATTTAGATCAAGTTACCTTAAATAATTCAAATGGTGCAACTTTTAATCAAAATATCTTTGCTAATAATTTTATCATAAGTAGCGGTAAGGCTACATTATCTGGATCTTCAATAAATTTAGGAAATACCACTATTAGTAGCGGAAGTACTTTATATTTAATGAATAGTGCTTCGGTTGGTACTTTAACTTCGTCAGGAATGATTTCAATTGCATCTTCTAAAACCTTAACTGCCAGTGGTAATTCTAATATTAGCGGAACCTTAAATGTTTCGGTGGAATCTTTAGGGGTTGGCTTACTTACCGGTGGCAATATCACTATTGCTGATGGATCAACTATTAACGTTGATTATTCTGATATTACTAGCAGTCCAGTTGTAAGTAATAAAGTTATTGTAAATGCTACCAGCTTAACTGCTAATATTGCCAATATTACCCTTACTGATAATTCATATTTATTAAATACGAGCATAACTAAAAATGCCTCAAACCAAATTTTAGTTTCTAATCAAATCGATACTTTAGCAGTGCAGTCACTTGATACATATAGTTCTAACATAGTGAATAAGGTTTTGAATACTACAAGCTCAGGAAATATGGGTATAATTAAGACTCAAATGCTTTCTTTAGCTACTGCTGATGATGTAAAAACCGCAGCTGATAGTTTGACGGCTCCAAGAAATAATATGAATGCGATGACTGCTTTTGCTATTTCTGATCAAGTATTGAGTGTAATTGATTCTTATAGTATATCAGTTAATTCTGGTTTAGATGAAAAAAATAAAACTCGGTATAAAAAAATAATCTGGGGTGAGGCTTTCAGTAATAAAAATACTCAAAATAAAAAAGACGGAATAGTTGGCTATAGTAACAATATTAATGGCTTTGTTTTTGGTAGTGATAGTTTAATTAAATCAGGCGATAATAATTATGTTTTTGGAGCTGCTATGGCTTATGGTCATGGTGATGCTAATTCTAAAGCTTTAACTCGTCAAAATAGTTTAATTGATTCTTATCAACTTGCTTTATACAACAATAATTTTGGTAAATCTGGTCTTGGTTTTTATAATAAAAATGCTCTTTATGCAGCAATTGATCAGTATAAAACTATTAGAACAATTGCAGTTGGTACTTTTGAATCTCATGCTAATGGTAAATTTAATGGTAATCAGTATGGTTTTAAAACTGGGTTAGGATATGGTTTTAAAATTGCAGATAATTTTATTTTATCGCCAAATGCAGGAGTGCATTATTCAAAATTGTTGCAAGGTAATTATATTGAAACTAGCGCTGGTGATGCTGGATTGATAATAAAAAATGGTGGTATGAGCCGATTGATTTCTGAAGTTGGTACTGGCCTTGCCACTAAAGTATTTATGGAAGGTTATGATCTTATTTTCTTGCCTAAAATTAATTTATCTTGATTGCATAATTTTAAATCAAATGGTCAGGAATCAACATTTACCTTTATTTCTGGTGGTAGCGAAATAAATAATACTGCGCCAAATTTGCCACAAAATTTGTTTAATATGGATTTAGAGTTTAATTTTCCGATTGAAGATCATTATGATTCTTTTGTAACTTTTAAATATAAGCTTCAAGCTGGTTCGGTATTTATTAGTAATGCTGGATATATTAGTTATAATTATTTGTTTTAATTTGCGGTCCCGTAGCTCAGGGGATAGAGCAGTGGTTTCCTAAACCATGTGCGCATGTTCAAGTCATGCCGGGATCATTTACTTCTTTCAAAACCAACCTTCCAGAAGCTTTTTGAGGGCGGGGATGGAGTTTTATATATACAAGACCGACCGAGCACCAAACCAACCGCGCAAACGTTTCTGGAAGGTTGGTTTTGAAAGAAGTCCGTTATAATTTTTAAAAACTTAAAATAATAAATTCATGCGTTGCCCATTTTGTGGACATTTTGAAACTCAAGTAAAAGATAGTCGGATCTCTGAAGATGGAGAGTCAGTAAAGCGTCGTCGCTATTGTACTAATTGTGATTCTAGGTTTACTACTTTTGAGCGTGTGCAATTGCGTGAAATGATGATTATTAAAAAAAATGGTGAGAAAAAAATATTTGATGCAGAAAAATTAAA
>CAMDAI010000092.1 GCA_945888585.1 Rickettsia typhi
AATCTTGCTCACGAGGTTATGCCAGCTTTGATTGGGTGATGGATGGATATGAACGTAGCGATTTATCTAAATTATCCATTTTGGTTAATTCCGAACCGGTTGATGCTCTTTCAATTATTGTCCATAAAACCAGAGCTGAAGGCCGTGGCCGCGCCCTTTGTAAAAAATTGAAAGATTTAATCCCAAGACAAATGTTTAATATTGCCATTCAAGCAGCAATTGGCGGCAAAATTGTTGCTAGAGAAACTGTATCAGCAATGCGTAAAGACGTTACCGCCAAATGTTATGGCGGAGACATTTCCAGAAAAAGAAAATTGCTGGATAAACAGAAAAAAGGTAAGAAAAAAATGCGCGAAATTGGCAATGTAGAAATTCCACAAAGCGCTTTCTTAGCTGCATTAAAGCTGGATGAAGATTAATAATTTATACTAGTTACGCCAAGAGCCACCAATGTTCTGTTAATAAGGTGAAATATCTCACTACAAAAATGAAAAATTTGTCTGCTGCGAGATCTATTAGTAAATCTGAATTGGTTTGTAGATAAGCTTATATTATTTGGAAACATCAATATATTATGCCAAAAAATGACAAAATTTCATTCCCAAAAACCAACAAAATGCTGAGGCATTTTCCAAGGCAAAACCACAATTAAATCACATCTAATTCCACATTTGCTAAATTTGCCGTTTGATGAAGCAAGAAAACTATCAATTGCTTTTTTGATCCGCTTTTTTTGATGCTGGGATAAAACTTCTTCGATGACTTCAATTTTTTTGCGGGCTTTAACTTCAACCGCAACTAAAATATCACTTTTTTTAGCAATTATATCAATTTCACCAACATGAGTTTTATGGCGTCGCCGAAGAATTTTATAACCTTTAAGAATAAGAAAAATTATAACCAAATATTCAGCGTAGATTCCAAATTTATAGGATTTAATTTTTTTATATCGATTCCCATCTTTAGATGTGGGTTGATATCCTGGAAATCTTTGATTTTCAGGCGCTCGCGAAGCGAAAGCGTGATGGGATTTATTTTTCATTTTTTAATTCCAGCATTCTCTGGTATACAACCTTTTTATTTAAACCATAATTATCAGCAATAATTCCTACTAAATCTTTTGGTTTGAATTTTTTTAATCCTAATTTTAATTCTTCATCAAGTGCTTCTAAATCTATCTCCTTGTCATCTGATTTTGGCGGGGAAACCAAAATTACCACTTCACCCTTAATATTATTTTTTTGATAATATTTTACCAAATTTGAAAGTGAATCCTTTTTGGTTTCTTCATAAATTTTAGTAATTTCCCGCACAGCAGCAGCGCTACGATTTCCGAAAATTTCCAACATCATTTCTAAACTTGGCAATACTTGATTAGCTGCTTCAAAAAAAATTAAGCTAGAATTAATAATTGCTAATTCTTTAAATAATTTTTCCTGAGCAATTTTAGAATCTGGAATAAATCCAGCAAATAAAAAGCGGTTACTTTCAATTCCAGAAATTGAAAGAGCTGCAATCACTGAAGATGGTCCCGGAATGGCAATAACTTTTATGCTATTACTAATTAACATATTAACTAATTTATAACCCGGATCAGAAATTAAAGGAGTGCCTGCATCACTAACTAAAGCAATTATTTTTCCTTCTTTAATTAGACTTAATATTTTACCTCGAACCAAATCATCACTTTGGTCATTATAAATTATAAATGGCTTCTTAATTTCTAATTTATTCAATAATTTTAAAGTTACCCTGCTATCTTCACAAACTACAAAATCACAATTTTTTAAGACTTCTATGGCACGTAAAGTTATATCTCCAAAATTTCCAATTGGAGTAGCTACAACATAGAGTCCAGAGATCATTTCATTCATAAAATTTTTTAAGAAAAATTCTTGCATATTGAGGCAAAATCAGTATTATTCTTCCTCACGTTTCTCCCTCAATAAATAGAAGATTAGTTTAATGAAAGCGATAAAAAATAATATTTTATTTTTATTGATTGCACTATTTTTGGTATCTTGTATTCATCGTCGTGTAATAAAACCTGAAATAAATTATCCATCCGATACAAACACAACTCAAGCACCAGCTTACACTGAGCCATCAGATACAAATAATTCATTTTTAGGAAATTCCAATCATACTCCAAAAAAACAAAAAATTAAAGTAGGAATTTTATTACCATTAACCGGAAAAAATAAAGAACTAGGTCAGTCTTTGCTTAATGCCGCTACAATGTCATTATTTGAAAATGACACTAATGACGATATCGAATTAATAGTTTTTGATGCCAAAGATAATCAATTTGGCGCTGAGGCTGCTATTAAAGATGCTGCCAGCAGAGAAATTAAAATTATTATTGGCCCAGTATTTAGCAGCTCCGTTGAAGCTATAGCTGATAAAGCTAAAAGTGAAAAAATGGTAGTATTATCATTTTCTAATAATATGGACTTAGCTAACAAAGAAGGAATATTCTTAATGGGCTTTACACCTGAACAACAAATTGAAAAAATCGTTAGCTATTCAATTTCCAGAGGAAAAAACAATTTTTCCATTATTGCTCCGAATAATCAATATGGAATTAAAATTACCAATATTTTTAAAGAAACTATTCAATCAAAAGATGGTAATTTTATTATCAGTGAATTTTATTTGAATAATAAAGAATTAGAAAAAACCGCTTCCAGAGTAGTAAATGCTTTTGTAGTTCCTGAAAGATTAAGTCACAGAGAAAAGAAAAAAGCTGATAATGGATTAAAAGAAGGTGATAAGGTTTATTCTGATACCATTTTAATTCCTGAATCAGGAGCAACCTTATCCAAAATTGTTGAGGCCATTAAAAAAAGCAATGTGAGTGAAAGAGATTTTCAACTCATAGGAACTAATCAATGGGATGAAATTGCAACCTTAAATGATCCTAACTTAGTAGGAGCATGGTTCCCAGCCCCTGATTTTCATGAATATAGAAATTTTGAGAAAAAATATTATAAAACTTATGGAAAATTTCCGGTTAGAATCAGCTCAATTGCTTATGATGCAATCGGAGCCATTATTAGCCTAGCTCATCAAACTGGTAACGGAAAATTAACTGTCGATGATTTTATTAATTACAGTAGTGCAAAAAATGGCTTTGAAGGAATTGACGGTTTATTTAGATTTTTACCGAATGGTATTGTACAAAGAAATCTAGCAATTTTAGAAGTTGATAATAGCGAATTTGGAATTGTCGAAAGCCCTTCAATATTTCTAAAATATTAAGCTATTAATTTGCTCAAAATTTCTTTTAATTGATTTGCTTCATAGGGAGTATTTTCAGAATCAACCCATACTGGCTTCGGAAAGGTTGGATCAGTTTTATATCTAGCAATAATATGAATATGAAGCTGAGAAACCATATTTCCTAAAGCGGCAGTGTTTAATTTATCCGGATTAAAAATTTGCTGCATTTTTTTGGAAACAAAATCAATTTCAGCCATTAATAAATTTTGTTCTTCCCTATTTAAATCAGTTAATTCAACCATTCCAGCTTTTTTTGGTACCAAAATCAGCCAAGGATAACGGGAATTATTCATCAATAGCAGTTGGCAAAGTTTTAAATCTTTGATAAAAATCGTATCTTTACTTAAGGTTGGATGCAGTTCAAACATATTGAATCTTTGTAATTTTCTAATAAAGTTAAAAAAGACTAGATTTACCCAAAAAAAATTCAACATTTAATAAATTTAAATGCTTAATTCCATTCTAATTCAAAACATTGTTTTAATTGAGAAACTAAAAATTGAAATGGATTCTGGTCTTTGCATTTTAAGTGGAGAAACCGGTTCAGGAAAATCAATTTTGCTCGATTCTTTAAACTTGGCAATTGGTCAAAGAGCCAGTAGCAGATTGCTTCGTCAAGGAGCTGCCCAAGGATTAGTTGTGGCAGAATTTAACATCAAAAATAATTTAACCTGCCAAAAAATTCTGGAAGAAAATGGTTTTTTAAATGAAGAAAATAAAGAATCTCTTTTTCTAAAAAGAGTTTTATATGATAATGGCACCAGCAAATGCTTTATTAATGACATTCCAACCAACCTTAATTTACTTAGTCAAGTTGGCGACTGCCTTCTGGAAATTCATGGTCAACACGAACAAAAAGGTTTACTAAATCCATCATATCATAAAATCATTTTAGATGAATTTTCCAAAAATGAATTACTACTGGAGCAGGTAAAAAAAGCATTTGATAATTGGAATTCAATTGAAAAAAAGATTATTGAAATCAATGTTGCCAAAGAACAAAATGAGAGAGAAAAAGATTATTTAATTCATGTAGTTAAAGAATTAGAATTGGCCAATATAGAAATTGGGGAGGAAGAAAAACTAACCAAAGAGCGCAATTTTATGTTAAATCAAGAAAAAATTTTTAATTTAACTCAGGAATTAAATGCTGAAATTAGTGATGCGACAAATAAATTTAACTCCGCTCAAAAATTATTAATTAGAAATCAAAATTTAGGGCAAAATTTAGGGCAAAATTTAGAAAACTTAATTTCCGGCGAAAACAAATTAGAAAAATTAAGTGAAATTATTGACCAAATCTCAGTAAAAAGCGACGAAGCCAGAGATATTATTGATGAAATTTCAAATTCTCTAGAACAAGGAGATATGAGTTTAGAAGAAGTTGAAGAAAGACTATTTTTAATTCGAGGGTTTTCCAGAAAATTCAATACTGCAATTGATGATCTACCGGAATTTTTAGAAAAAACTAAAGAGAAATTAAAAATAGTTGAAAATTTTGAAGAAATGGCTGGAAACCTAGAAGAAAAAAGAAGAGACACTAAAAAAAATTATTTGGAAAAAGCGCATGAACTAAGTAAAATCAGACATGAATATGGTATAAAATTAAGTCAATCAGTAAAAAAAGAACTGACTTATTTAAAAATGGAAAATGTGCAATTTGAAGTAAAAATCACCGAATTATCCGAAGAAAATTACAGTCGTGAAGGTATTGATATAGTAAGATTCAATGCCGCCACTAATAAAAATTCTACTCTTGATGATATTTCTAAAATTGCTTCTGGTGGTGAATTATCAAGATTTATGCTGGCTTTAAAAGTGTCACTTTCTGAAGTTAAATCAGTACCTATTTTAATTTTTGATGAAATTGATACTGGAATTGGTGGTGCCGTTGCTGATGCAGTTGGTGAACGATTAAAATTACTTTCTAAAAAATTACAAATTATGGTAGTTACTCATCAACCCCAAATTGCAGCAAAAGCCGATTATCATTTACAAGTAAGAAAAGAAAATCGTGGTGAAGTTACCAATACTTTAGTTGAAGCGTTAGATCAAAACAGAAGAGAAATAGAAGTAGCAAGAATGTTATCGGGAGATAAAATAAGTGATGAAGCTATTGCAGCCGCAAAAAAACTAATGGGATAAAAATGACAAATTACGCAGGATCTTTGTAGATTCAAGTAATTTGCATAACTCAAAAATATATAAATAAAAAGTTATGACAAATATAATTTCAGACAAGGATTTTACCGCATTTTCTGAAGAAGAACTAATAAAATTGGCTGACTTAATCGAAAATAAAGATAAAAATTCAATATTTGATGTTGAATATGCTGATGGAATATTGAACATCATATTCTTTGAAAATGATCAAACCTATGTCATCAATAAACATAGTGCTAGCAAAAAAATCTGGTTTTCTTCACCAATATCAGGTGCAAATTATTTTTCTTATAATTTTGAAAATAAAAAATGGCTTGATGACAAAG
>CAMDAI010000093.1 GCA_945888585.1 Rickettsia typhi
AAATAAAATTACCATATCTTGCACGCAACCACCAATAACTGAGCCAATTAAAATCCATAAAACTCCCGGAAGATAACCAAATTGAGCAGCTAAAGTTGGACCAATTAATGGACCAGGACCAGCAATGGCAGCAAAATGATGGCCAAATAAAATCCATTTATTGGTTGGTTCATAATCACGACCATCTTTAAATTTGTAAGCAGGAGTTTGGCGTTTGGAATCGAAAGCCAAAATTTTGGCGGCAATAAAGGCGCTATAAAAACGATAGAAAATTAAATAAATGCAAATTGCAGCGGTTATAATCCAAAGGCTATTAATGGATTCGTCATATTTTATGGCGATAGTAGTAACTGCAAAAACTCCAATTAATATAATGATTGGCCAAATTAAGATTTTTAATCCTTTATAGGTTAGAGCTTTTATTTTTGTCACTTTTATTTATATTTAATCTGGCTGATATTGTAAAATTAAGGGTTCTCATTATTAACCCGATAAAAGACTTGTCAATATAATTTCATATTATTAGAGTGAAATCTCCTGTCTTTATTAATAAATGTAAAGTTAACTATGAATTTATTTCGTACTAAAAGCATTAATGACATTATTGAAGCGTCAGAAAAGAAAGCTCTTAAAAAAACCCTTGGTATGGTTGATTTAATTTTGCTTGGTGTTGGATGTATAATTGGAACGGGAATATTTGTTTTAACTGGAATTGGTGCTGCTCAATATGCCGGCCCTGGAATTGCTTTATCTTATTTATGTGCAGCCTTTGCCTGCACCTTTGCAGCTTTAGTTTATGCTGAATTAGCGGCAATGGTACCGGTTTCAGGAAGTGCTTATACTTATTCTTATACAATATTGGGTGAGTTTGTTGCCTGGTTGGTGGGTTGGGCTTTAATTCTTGAATATACTGGTGCCGCTTCTACTGTGGCGTCTGGATGGTCGGGATATATGGTTGGTATATTAAAAACTGGGGGAATAATTTTACCGGAAGCTTTAACTAAGGTTCCGTCAGAAGGTGGCATTATTAATCTGCCGGCAGTCCTTATTTCTTTATTTATTGGATTTTTATTGGTGCGCGGAACCAAAGAAAGTGTTAACCTTAATCGTGTTTTAGTTGCTATAAAATTAGCGGCAGTATTTCTATTTTTAATTGTGGCTATTCCTCATATTAAAATAGAAAATTGGTCAGAATTTTTACCATTTGGATGGCATGGTGTTTTTGTTGGTGCCGGCGCTATATTTTTTGCCTATCTTGGTTTTGATGCAGTTGCTACAACTGCTGAGGAATGTAAAAATCCAAAGAGAGATCTTCCGATTGGAATTATTGGATCATTGATTGTTTGTTCGTTATTGTACATAGTAGTTTCTTTGGTTTTAACTGGAATCACTCACTATACTCATCTTAATAATCCGGAACCTCTTGCTTTAGCTCTACGAGAAAATGGAAGCAATATTGGTTCTTCTTTGGTTGCAACTGGTGCAATCGCTGGCATGACATCTGTTATGTTGGTAATGATGTATGGTCAATCAAGAATATTTTTTGCCATGTCTAGAGATGGTTTAATTCCTGGGTTTTTTAATAAGATTCATAAAAAATATACCACTCCTTATATAAGCGCTCTTATTGTTATGTTTGTAGTGGCTATTACCTCAGGGTTTACCACTATTCAAACATTGAGTCATTTGGCAAGTGTCGGAACTTTATTTGCTTTTGTGGTGGTTGCAGTTGGAGTTTTGGTGCTTAGGATCAAAAGACCTGAATTAGATCGCCCTTTTAAATGTCCAATAGTATTTATAGTGGCTCCAATGGCAATTATAACTTGTGGATATTTGATTTATACAATTCTCACTCAAACTGGTAGACCATTTGTAATATGGACTATATTAGGTTTGATAGTTTATTTTATTTATAGCTATCGCAATAGCCCTCTTAATAAGCCCGATAATCAAAATAAGTTATAATTTTTAATTAGAATGAAGTTATTTCGTACTAAAAGCATTCAGGATATTATTGCCAATTCTGAAAAGAAGACTCTAAAAAAAACCATTGGTGTTTTTGATTTAATCATGCTTGGTATTGGCTGCACTATTGGTACTGGTATATTTGTGGTTACTGGAATTGCAGCGGCTAAATATGCTGGACCCGGAATTTCATTATCATATTTATTAGCTGCTTTTGCCTGTTTATTTGCAGCTTTGGCTTATGCTGAATTGGCTTCAATGGTACCGGTTGCAGGAAGTGCTTATACCTATGCTTATGCAGTTTTAGGTGAATTTATTGCTTGGTTAGTTGGTTGGGGATTGGTATTGGAATATACGATTGGTGGCGCAACAGTAGCATCTGGATGGTCGGGATATATGGTGGGTATATTAAAAACTGGCGGAGTAATTTTACCGGAAGCTTTAACTAAAGTTCCATCAGAAGGTGGAATTGTAAATCTTCCGGCAATTTTTATTGCATTATTTATTGGATTGTTATTGGTGCGCGGAACCAAGGAAAGTGTTATGATTAACCGTATTTTGGTTGGAGTAAAATTAACTGCAATTTTTATCTTTTTATACGTTGCTACTCCTCATATTAAAATGGAAAATTGGGTAAATTTTATGCCTTTTGGCTGGAGTGGTGTAGCTCTTGGTGCAGCTATGGTCTTTTATGCTTATATTGGTTTTGATGCAGTTGCGACTGCTGCTGAGGAATGTAAAAATCCAACTAAAGATGTTCCTTATGGAATTATTGGTTCTTTAATAGTTTGTACAATTTTATATGTTACGGTTGCCTTGGTATTAACTGGAATTGTGAGTTATACCGAATTGAACAATGCCGAACCACTTGCTTATGCACTTAGACAAAATGGTAGTAATATTGGTTCAATTTTAGTTGCAACTGGTGCAATTGCGGGTATGACAACGGTATTATTAGTTTTAATTTATGGTCAGTCGCGGATATTTTTTGTTATGGCGCGAGATGGTTTAATTCCTAATTATTTTAGTAAACTTCATAAAAAATATAGCACGCCATATATTAGTTTGATTATGGTTATTTTTGCAGTTGTAGTTACTTCTGGATTTACACCTATTTCTACATTGGGACACCTAACTAGTCTGGGAACCTTATTTTCTTTTGCGGTTGTTGCGGTTGGGGTAATGGTTTTACGATTGACTAAGCCGGATTTAAAGCGTCCATTTAAATGTCCTGCAGTTTATATAATTGCACCAATGGCTTTGGCCACTTGTGGATATTTAATTTATTATCTTTTACTTGAAACTTGGAAACCGTTTTTAATTTGGTCAATCTTGGGATTAATAGTTTATTTTGGATATAGCTATCGTAATAGCCCGTTAAATCCTTCTCTTAATAATTAAAATAACTTTAAAAAATTGGCAATTAATTGGTGTCCATGTTCGGAAGCAATAGATTCTGGATGAAATTGCACACCGTGAATATTATATTCCTGATGTTTAACTCCCATAATAATCCCATCCTTGGTTTGAGCAGTAATTTCTAAACAGCTTGGAATTGATTCTTTTTCAATAATAAGTGAGTGATAACGAGTTGCTTTAAAAGGTGAGGGTAATCCTTTAAAAACACTGGTTTCATTATGATAAATATCGGAAATTTTCCCGTGCATTGGATAAGTCTTAATAATTTTACCACCGAAAGCTTGTCCGATAGCTTGATGACCTAAACACACTCCCAAAATTGGAAATTTATCTTTTAGATTTCTAATTAAATCTAAACAAATTCCTGCTTCACTTGGGCTGCAAGGGCCGGGAGAGATAATAATTGCTTCAGGATTTAATTTTTTAATTTCAGCAATGGTAATTTGATCGTTTCTTTTAACCAAAATATCTTTACTGCCAGCACCAATTATATAATGATAAAGATTATAGGTAAAGCTGTCATAATTATCGATTAGTAAAATCATTAATTCCTTTCTCTAATTTCAGTAATAGAAAATGATTCTAGATCAACAACCGCACCTATTTTATCAATTTCTAATTTACATTTTTTAATTCTTTTATCAGTCATGATTAAATTTAAAATTTCATCCACCATTTTCTCAACTAATTTAAAGCGATTATTTTTAACTAAATTTTTTATGTTTTTGGTAATAATATCATAATCAATTGCATCTTTAATATTGTCACTTTTCATTGATTCAACACTATCAGTCTCTATTTCGATGTTAATTAACATTTTGCGCTCAATATCATCTTCCCATTTATGAACGCCAATGATTGTTTTTAAATGAAGATTTTTTAATTTTATTAACATTTAATTTTGCCTTCCCTCAGTTTCCTCATCAGTTTCTTCATCAGAATTGTCATGCGGATGTTTATGATGAATATAATCTTCTTTACGTACAATATCATTGGTATAAGAACCAATTATTTTGTGATTATGATAATGATGTTCTTCAGGTGTTACCGCGCTGTTATGTAATTTATCTTTTATTGCCACTAATTTATCAGTTGCTTTGTTGATATCGAGATGTTCTTGAATAGCGGCTTTTTCAACTGATATTTCGGTGTTTGAATGAGATTCATTGCTTTTATTATTTTCTGAATCTTTTGTGATTTCACTTGATTTTGATGTTATGAATTTTTTCTCGTTTTTTTCTATTTCTTCTTTTGGAGAATTTTCTTCATCTTTTTCTCTTTCTGGGGTTTGATTGTCTTCTTGTTTTGTTCCAGTAAAAAAATTTTTAACAGATTTAAAACAGTTTTCAATAAATGGAAATACCCATCTCTTTGCTGCCACAGTTACAATTGTACCAACAGCTGCAGTTAATATTCCTAATGTTATCGGATCCATGTTTATTTTTTGTTAAAAGTGGGCGGTAGAGAACTCGAATCTCCGAACTCTACGATGTCAACGCTAAGTTCTATATTTTAACCAAGTTCAATTAACCATATTAAGCTCGATAAAACAAGGGCATATGTTAATAATTTCTTACGGTAGCAGTAAAATATTTTATTTCTACAAAAAAAATTCAAGGTAAACTATACAGAATAAAAATCGGAGCATTTTCTGATTTATCAGTTGATGGATCGGATATTGTTGAAATGGATAGGAAAGTAAATAATTCAGAAAAAATATTGAATATGTTCATATCCTACCAACAAAGCCAATGACAATTTTAAAAATAATTTTAAATGAATCAAGAAAGTTATTTAAAAAATAATGAAAAAAATATTTGACAAAAAAACCCAAAAACACAAAATTGCCAATACCTCAAACCACAGACTAAAAACCTAAAATCAAATGATACAAAAAAACTTCAACTTAACAAAGTTAAAAACAGCAAGGCATTGTGATATGTCTGTGAGTTTTTCTAAGCATAACAAAGCTGTTAATCAATTTATCAAAAACTAAATCAAAAAATATTATGAATAAATTCTTAATTCTGTTTTTATCAGTTTTTTCTTTAAGTTTTGCAATGAACACTAACAACAACGCTAACGCCAATATGTTTAATAAATTTAAGAAAGGGTTTTACTTTGAAAAGTACAAAACTGCCCAAGAAGCAAAAGTAGCATTATTAGAACTTCATCCAATTGGAAGTGATGTTGAGGGGTTGTTTAAGACGCTGGAGGGAGCGGGGGCAGAGGTTAGAGAAATGGAAGAAAGAGAAATAAAAAATGTAAAAAGAAATCTTAATGTTGTATGGATAAAATCTTACTCATATAAAATGTAAAAACCACTACTTGATCTGACAGACAGTGCAATTTCAAGAAGTAATTTTTCTAATGATTT
>CAMDAI010000094.1 GCA_945888585.1 Rickettsia typhi
GTTAATGCGTGACAAATTAAAATTGCATTGGATTTATCATCATTAAGCTCACCATAAGTTTGATAGGCAATATTAAAATTATTAATTTCAATTCCGGAGGTTAACAACAGCGGATTATGAGTTCCAAGTTTAACAATATTGCCAATTTCATATTGTTTAAATTCTGAACCAAAACTTGATTTTATCAGCATTAATAATTACCTTATTTTTTACAAAAATTAGCGAGTCATTAAACATCAAAAATAATGGAAAATCAACAGAATAAAAGCTTGGACAAATTACCAGAGTTTCGTCGTGAAATTGATAAAATCGATGATCAAATTATCGATTTACTTAAAGAAAGAATGAAAATTGTTGCTCAAGTTGGTGAGTATAAAAGAAGCTGCAATGAGCATTTTCTAATTAAATCTAGTCGGGAAGCTGATATGATTAAAGATTTAGTAATAAAAGCAGATGGAGCATTGCCAAAATCAACTATTGTTAGCCTGTGGCGCAAAATAATAACTTCCGCCAATATGCTTGAACAAGAAATTAAAATTGCTCTTCATAACCCTGCCAAAATTCCTGATTATGAATATTTAGTTAAAGAATATTATGGCGATTTCATACCAATTTATTCTCACGATAGTGTTACCAGTATCATTAGTTTTATGGAAAGAAATGAAATACAAATCGGAATTTTTGCCATACCAAATGAAAATGACAATTTCGAATCTGGCGTTGAAAATTGGTGGATTAACTTGGCTAACAATAAAAGTAATATCAAGATTTTTGCCAAAATTCCATTTATTGAAAATATTAATGATTATAATTTTACCAAGAAAAATTTAGTTGCCGTTGCCATTAAAGAAGCGGAATCATCGAAGGAAGATAAAACTTTACTGGTTATTGAAACCGCCAAAGAAATATCTAAATCACAAATTCAAAATGCGATTAAAGATTCTGCTTTTGAAGGAAGAATTATTAAAACAGCTAAATTAAAACAAATTGATAATATTAATTTTAGTTTAATTGAAATTGATGGTTTTCATTTACAAACTGATGAAAAAATTACTGCTTTTTCTAAACATAAAATTAAACCTTATGTTAAGGTAATTGGACACTTCCCTACTCCAATAAAATTTTAGTATTATATTTGGTATTACAATAATGAGTAAAAAAATTGCTGTCGTTCTTTTTAATTTAGGTGGCCCTTCTGATTTAAAATCAGTACCAAAATTTTTATTTAATCTGTTTAATGATCCAGCAATTATAAGCCTTCCAACACTTCCGCGATTATTTTTAGCAAAATTAATTTCTACATTACGAACCAAACCAGCTCAAAAAATTTATAGTTTAATTGGCGGAAAATCGCCAATTGTAGAAATTACCAATGGTCAAGCAGAGGCTTTAGAAAAAGAATTATCTTTTGCCGAAAATTCTTATAAAACTTTTGTTATAATGCGCTACTGGCATCCACGCGCTCGTGATGTAGTTAAAAAAATTAAAGAATACTCTCCAGATCAAGTCATTATGTTGCCGCTTTATCCTCAATATTCAACCACCACAAGCGCTTCTTCTTTTGCGGAATTTTTAAAGGAGGCCCAAAGACAAAAAATAAAATCCATTTTTAAAAAAGTCTGTTGCTATCCCGATAATAAAGATTTTATTGAAGCCCATAGCAGATTAATTAAACAAACAATTAAAAAAGCAGAACTTAGCAAAAATAAAAATTATCGCCTTCTATTTTCAGCTCATGGATTGCCCCAAAGCATAATTGATAAAGGTGATCCTTATGTTTTTCAAATAAAGAAATCCACCGATTTAATTGCCAAATCATTACAAATTGAGAATTTAGATTATCGCATTTGTTATCAATCAAAAGTTGGTAAAATGACTTGGACTTCACCCTCATTAGAAGTTGAAATTAGACGAGCAGCACTTGATAAAAAATCGATTATAATTATTCCAATTGCATTTGTTTCTGACCACTCCGAAACTTTAGTTGAGCTTGATATTGAGTATAAAAAATTAGCAAAAGATCTGGGAATTCCACTTTATTTAAGAGTTCCAGCTTTAAATTCTGATGGATATTTTATTTCTGCCCTAGCCAATATTTGTAAAAATACCGTTCATAATAATATGATTTGCAATAATGGTGAAAATGGTAGCAGGATCTGTCCAGCCAAGCAAACCAAATGTCCAAATTATATCTAATAAATTAATAATTTATTATATATAATTTTATTTTAGAACGCTGGATTGCCAGCGCCCCGCCTTGCGGGGATCCTCATGCCAAATTGGTATTAATAAATTTATATTTGGTATATGCCAATTAATATTGAAATTTTAATTAATGAATTACAGTGGAAAAAAGAAAATCGTTTAATTTCTGCCAAAATTAAATCATTAATTAAACAAATCGCTCCTCAAACTGAATTAAAAAAATATTTAAATCAAGATCTAGAAATAGAAATTTCAGTAGTTTTATCTGACGACACCGAAATTAAGAAATTAAATAAAAATTATCGTCACAAAAACAAACCAACCAATGTTTTATCTTTTCCCGCAGTTGATTTTAAGAATATGAGTAAATCAGAGTTAAAGCTAGGATTTATAACGCTAGGTGATATTGTTTTATCCTATCAAACTATTAAAAATGAATCAGTTTTACAAAAGAAAAAATTTGATCATCACTTATACCATTTGATAATTCACTCTTTGTTACACTTGCTTGGCTATGATCATGAAGAGGAAAAAGAAGCAGAGATAATGGAAAATTTAGAGATTAATCTTCTAAAAAAACTTGATATAGCCAATCCTTATAATATAGAATAATTCTCTTAAATTCTTTAATAACAACCCTCTACTATGGAAAATAATAGTTTCTGGCATTCAAATAAAAATAAACCAAAACCCCACAAACAAAATATCATCAAAACTAATCATAAAAAAGTAGCAAAATCTAAAAATAAAAACTTCAAACAATTCATTAGCAAATTAGGTGCAAGGGTTAAAAGCATCAAAAGAAAACGCAGCAAAGAAGCTGTTTTAAAATCCTTGGGTAAAACCATTGAAATCTGTGCATCTTCTAAATTCATCTCATCTGAAGCTGTTAAAATGATTAATAACATCATTAATATTGGCGATGTTAAAGTTGATGACATAATGACGCCACGAGGCGATATTATTGCAATACATAATAATGTTAGCCTTACCGATATAAAAGACTTAACCATTAGCAACGAGCATAGCCGTATGCCAGTTTATAAAGATAATCTTGATGAAATAATTGGTTTTGTTCACAGCAAAGATTTAATCAAATTTATTGATAATCATCAAAATGGCACGTTTAAAATAAACAGCTTAATTCGTAAAATTCTTTTTGTTCCTGAATCAATGCGAATTATTGATTTGCTACTAAAGATGCGCTCTTCAAGAGTTCATATTGCTGTTGTTTTGGATGAATATGGTGGAACTAATGGTTTAGTTACTATTGAAGATATTATGGAAGAAATTGTTGGTGAAATTGAAGATGAATATGATGTTCCCAATAACAATATCTACATGACCATAAAACAAATCAATGATAACGTTATTCATGTTGGTGGAAGAGTTGAGATTAAAAAAGTTGAAGAACTTCTAAAAATTAAAATTGCAGAAGATGATAAAGATCTCGATTTTGACACTGTTGGCGGCTTTGTTTTATCAACTTTTAAGAAAGTTCCTGAATCGGGCGAAGTAGTTAAATATAATAATGATCTGACTATAAAAGTTTTAAATGCTGATGTTAAATCGGTAAAATTAGTTGAAATAAAATTTAATTAAAAAATTATGGGTAAAGCTTTTTTATCTGCCATCCTTGCTTATCAGCTAATTTATTATAAATCACTCTATTGTGAAGACGATACTTTCCATTACTCCAAAACTCGATGGAGTTTATTTCAACTGAAATTTTATCCTCTATAATTTTTTGTGCAATTCCTTCTATTCTAACCTGATAACCCAATTCTGGCCAATAAATACAAATAGCAATTTTACAATTTTGAGTAATTTTTTTAGAATTAGAAATTATTTCAAAAGTTTTATGGTTAAGTTCTTTTAATAATCCCATTTCTAATGATGGCTGATTTTCTTGATTTGTCGTAGCTATTGTAATTACATCAAAATTTTTAGCTTTATTTTTAGCCAGATCAAACCATTTATTAAAAAAATCGAAAGGCTCTTGATAATTTTTTTTAATCATGAATGTTCATTGCCTTCATTCAGTTTTTCAGGGTTATTACGCTTATCCTTTAACTCATTCACAAAACTTTTTTTATTATCGTCAATTTCTTCTTCGGTACTAGAGTTTAATTTTTTCTTTGTTTCATCAATTACCTCTTTCGTTCTTTCTTCTGAATTTTTACTTTTTTCATCTTGCTTGGTTAAATCCTCCTTGTTTTTCTCAAGATTTTCTTCAATTGTATCCAAATTATTTGTAGCTTGTTTAACCACATTTTCGGTAAACTTTTTAGTTTCTGACATATCATTTTTTCTTGAAGCCATTGCCATATTTGAAATGGTAGCCTCTTGTTTTTCTTTTTCGAGCTCTTCTTCTTTTTGTATTTCCTCTGGAGATTTACCCTCACCTAAATTTCTAAATAGATAAAGAAATATCATGCCCGCAACAAAGCCAATAGGTCCACCAAATGCACATAATGTGGCAAAACCAGCACCCTTAAAAACTCTGGCAAGATTTTTCTTAAGATTTAATCCATTATTTTCAAGAGATTCTTTATTTTCTTCTAAAGATTTAGAGAATCTATCAGATAATCTTGTAGTTAAACCATCTTCTTGCTGATTATGTTTTTTATCAATTACAGCGCAGCTTCTGGTCATATTTTCGAATACGCCCTCATATTCCTTTGCGTCTTTTTTATTTTCTTCCTTAGAGAGATCCAAAAATTCTTTACCAATAGAACCAAGCATTTCGTCTCGTCCTTTTACAGAAGAACCGTCTTTCTTTTTCATCTTATTATCATCCAAAACATCCGTAGCTAATCCTGCTAATAATTCAAAAGTTGGATGTTTAGGAAAATTATCTTGATTTGGATCTAACAATCCCAATAGATTTTTTTTAGCCTCAGTTTTATCTTCTTTTTTGGCAGACAAATAATTCTCTATTGATTCACCGATGGCTTTAGATTTATTTTCTAAATCTTCTTTTTGTTCAGGATCTAAACGGAACCGATCTTTCTCATCAGATTTAATTTTAACCGAATCCACAATTGCTTTCATTTGGTTTGAATCGGAAGCTACGTCAATTAGCTTTTTATTAATTCGTGCAATAGTTTCTTCTTGGTCAATTTCACCATCCTTATTTTCTTTATTGACCTGATCAATAATATTATCCGTTGCTCTACCAATATATGCTTCAACCTCTTCTTCACTGGCATTTGGTAAAACTTCTTTTAATTTTATCTTAAAAGCTTCTGTAGCAAATTTATCATTGCCATCTTGATTTTTTGGCAATTTTGCAGCATCAGATAAATCTCTGGCAATTGCTGGGATAGAAGCTAGAGAGGTTGCTTTTTTCTCAACATCTTCTTCTTCAAATTTTAATTCACGAAGTTTTTCTTTTATTACTTCAATTTCAGCATTGACACAAA
>CAMDAI010000095.1 GCA_945888585.1 Rickettsia typhi
AAGCAGAAGCTACGTTCTTAGAATTAAATATGATTTTTAGTTATTAAATGAGAAATAAATTTACTCGGGTAAAAACCGCCAGAAAACGCAGCAAATCTTCAGCTAATTGGCTTAGAAGACAACTTAATGATCCATATGTTAAAATGGCTGGGGCCCAAGGTTACAAATCACGCGCCGCTTTTAAAATTATTGAAATTGATGAAAAATTTAAATTATTTAAATTAGGAAAAATAGTTATTGATTTAGGATCTGCTCCAGGAGGGTGGAGTCAAATTGCCGTAAAAAAAGTTGGCGAAGGAAATGTTGTAGCAGTAGATATTTTAGATATGGAAGAAATTCCGGGAGTTAAATTTATTAAACAAGATTTTCTAGCACCAGAAGCTCAGGAAATTATTGGCCGTAAACTGCGAAATGGCAAATGCGATATTATTATAAGCGACATGGCTGCCAACACTTGCGGCGATGCTCAAACTGACCATTTACGTATTATTGTCATGTTAGAAGAAACTTTGGATTTTGCCACTAAGGTTTTGGCTAAAAATGGCAGCTTCGTTGGCAAAGTTTTTCAAGGGGGAGCAGGAGGGGATTTGCTTCAACAATTCAAACAAAAATTTGAAATCGTTAAACATTTTAAACCCGACTCTTCTAGAAAAGAATCAGCTGAAAATTATATAGTCGCTCTTGGTTTTAAATGATCATAGACCAGCTCACAACCCAACCTAAAACTTTTTAGAAAAAACATCACGAACATTTTTGATATTTTGCTCCACTTCTTCAAGTTGACCAAAAATATTAGCAATTTGTTCGGCAGAAAAATATTGAGGAATTTCATTAAAATATTTCAGATCTTCCACCAATGAATTGGCTGATTTTCTGATTAAATGAAAACCAATGATTATTTCATTTTCTAAATTGCAATTGAGGTTTTGGTTTGACATAGTTTTATATTTATACGAATTAGTATTATTCTAGCTAAAAAATATCTTAATCATTGCTTTTTTAGGGCTGGATAACCATAATCAACCGAATTTTACGCAGGCAAAAGAAATGGCTATTTGACTGCCTTTGTAAATCATTTTGGCAAGTTGATATAAATTATTAAGATAAATCTTAGGCTAAAACCATCTTAATAATATTAAAACATATTTTCAAGTTGTTTTAACACTAAAAGTATATTATTAATTATGATTTGTAGCTTACATATAAAATTAGCAAGAACAGCTTTAGGTATAACTCAAGATGAGTTAGCGAAACAATCTAGCGTTTCATCACCAACTATTAAAAAAATTGAAACAACTAATCCCAACGAGGAAATTAAAAGCAACAAAAGCACAATTATTGCTTTAATGAAGTTCTTTGAAGATAACGGGGTTGAGTTTATTGATGAGAAAGACGAGGTTGGCGTCAGAGTTGGTAAGAAGATTATTAAACAGAAATTTAGATAAATTTATCCCTTACAATGAGCAAAGAAATATCAGAAAATAAATCAATTTTTTATCAAAATTTACAAAGAGCTGCCAAAAAATAGTTTTGTTTGGTAATACAAAGTCTACTATTAATTAGAGTATTCAGAATATTTATAACGCGAGAGAGCTTCTAGAAAGCCAAACCATGCATAAATTCGGAAATTCCGATTTTCTATAAAAAACTGGCTTGTCGGAATTTCCGACATACCACTTACAAATAATTTAGGGCTATAAATGGTGGCACATCTAATTCAATTGATGATATATTTCAGTCAATTCTTTAATCCAGCCTAAACTCCAGTCTGAGACAATTTTGATAAACAAATCGATTACTAGGAATTTTAAAAATTTTCGAATTTTAGAGAGTTTGTTAGTGTGGTCTTTTTTGCGTTTTGTCATATTTTTTTAAAATATGATCTCTCCGCTCAAAGATCTAATTAGTATGCTTTAATTGAATTTTGTTCAATTAATCCCCACTGTAGACCTTGTAATTATAGTTACAAAGGCTTTTTATGCAAGATTAATACTTCTTACCAATTCAAACTCCAAGCATCTTGTCTCTTTCAGCATCAATTTCAGCAAAGACATCTTCCCAGGTTCCGGTTGTAGATGCCTTAGAATATTCAGTTACACGATTTTCAAAGAAATTAGTATGTTCAACACCATTTAAAATTTCATCTAACCAAGGAAGCGGATTATTATCTATCATATAAATATCTTTTAATCCAAGCTGATTTAACCTGCGATCAGCAATATAGCGAATATATCTCTTCACTTCTCTGGCGGTCAAACCTTCAATATTTCCCATTTCAAAAGCCAAATCAATAAAGGCATCTTCAAAATGAACAATAGTTGCACAAGCTTCATACAAATTGCCACGCAATTCTTCATTCCAAACTTCTGGGTTTTCTTGAATAAAAGTTCTAAATAATTTTATAATAGAATTAGTATGTAAACTTTCATCTCTAACTGACCAAGCCACAATTTGGCCCATTCCTTTCATTTTACCAAATCTTTGAAAATTAAGTAAAATTGCAAAAGAAGCAAATAGCTGTAAACCTTCAGTAAAACCACCAAATACTGCTAATGTTATAGCAATATCCTGTTTGGTACTTACTCCAAATTTATGCATGTAATCATATTTATCTTTCATCTCTTTATATTTCATGAAAGCTTGATATTCAGCTTCTGGCATTCCAATAGTATCAAGTAAATGAGAATAAGCCGCGATATGAACTGTCTCCATATTAGAAAAAGCTGATAACATCATTTGCACCTCAGTAGGTTGAAATACTTGGCTATAATGCTTCATGTAACAATTATTTACTTCAATATCGGCTTGAGTAAAAAATCTAAAAATTTGAGTAAGAAGATTTTTTTCACCAACTGAAAGATTATATTTCCAATCTCTAACATCATCAGCCAATGGAACTTCTTCGGGCAACCAATGAATTTGCTGCTGTTTTAACCATGCGTCATAAGCCCAAGGATAATTAAATGGTTTGTAAATTGGCTTAGCATCAAGTAAAGACATAATTTTAAAAAATTTAAGGTTTTAAAAAATATTTAAAAAAATATGAGAAACACAACATATTGTGTATTGTACTAAATTACAATACAATATGTTGTGTATTTTTTAATCAAAATTTCAAAATTACTATTGAATTTTTTCTCAAAAACTATTAATAAAGTACTGAGTACTTTTCTCAAGTTTTGTTCAATTCAAATAATCAAAAATATGTCAGTTCTAGTAGGAAAACAGGCCCCAGATTTCACGGCCGCAGCAGTAATGCCAAATAACGAAATCGATAATAAATTTAATTTACGCACTTTTTTAAAAGGAAAAATCGGAGTTATATTCTTTTATCCTCTAGATTTTACCTTTGTTTGCCCGTCAGAAATTATTGCTTTCAATAATAGATTAAAAGAATTTAAAGATCGCGGTGCCGAAGTAATTGGGGTATCAGTAGATTCTCACTTTTCTCATCTGGCTTGGAAAAATACCGAAATTAATAATGGCGGTATTGGTCAAGTTCAATTTCCTTTAGTTGCTGATTTAACTAAACAAATTGCCCGTGATTATGACGTTTTAATCAACGAAGCAGTTGCTCTTCGTGGCACTTTCTTAATTGATCAAGATGGTTTAGTTCGTCATCAAGTTATAAACGATTTACCACTTGGCAGGAATATTGATGAAGCCATACGTATGGTTGATGCTTTAAAATTCTTTCAGGCCCATGGTGAAGTTTGCCCGGCTGGCTGGAATAAAGGCGAAAAAGGTATGAAAGCTGATGCTAAAGGTGTTGCTAGCTATTTAGCTGAAAATGCAAAAAAATTGTAGTTTTTTAATTTTGAATCAGAATCTCTTGGATAAACTCAAGAGATTCTGTTTGATCTAAAATTTATATCTTTTCTAAAAAACTCATTCCAATTCTAATTCCATGGGAATTTATTCCGTGATCTAAGCCATTTACTGAATGGATTTCATGTGGAACTTCAATTTTTTCTAATAGATCTCCAGCCTCAATCATATGGGCATGAGGAACTACTGAATCATGAGTTCCGTGAACTAGGCACATCTGCGGTTTAGATCCGATTATTTCTCCAAGTAAAGTTGGTAAAATTAACTTTCCTGAATAAGCCAAAATTCCACCAAATTTATCTTTAGATCTCAGGCTATTATACATAGACATCATAGAACCCTGAGAAAAACCAACCAAAATCAAATTCTTATGGCTAAGATCAAATTTCTTTAATTGTGAATTGATAAATTGCTCTAAAATATTATTAGCTTCAATTATTTGCGGATAAATTGATTTTGGATCATAATTAGCTAATGAAAACCATTGATAGCCATCATGAATCAATCCTTCAAATTCAAAAGGAGCATTGGGAGAAATAAAATGGGCATTAGGCAATATCTTAGCAAATTCTGTTGCTAAACCAATTAAATCCTTACCATTTGAACCATACCCATGAAGAAAAATTACCAACTTGTCAGGCTTTTTTCCTGAAATAGAAGCTGATTCAAAAAATTGAGTAATTTTTACCATTTTAGTTAGTTAAAGGAACCGGTACAAACTTTGAATAATTAAACCAAACTATTAAAATTACAGCCGGAGCTACCAACATCATTCCATCGAGCCTATCCAAGATACCACCATGACCAGGAATAATATTGCCAGAATCTTTTACGCCAAAAGTTCTTTTGAATTTTGATTCTACTAAATCACTTAATTGCTCTATCACAGCCAAAAGACCACTGATTAATACAAAGAAAATTATATTGCCATGAACGAACATGAACGAACTAAGCAATCCGATTATCATACTAGCAACAATACCACCAAGCAATCCAGACCAAGTTTTGTTAGGACTAATTTTTGGTGCCAATTTTGGACCACCTAAATTCTTACCAGCAAAATAAGCAAAAATATCGGTTGCCCAAATTACTGAAAACATCCATAAAACAATTTTATAATCAATTTCATGAAGATATAATACCGCCCAAACCGGAATCAAAATATAAACAAACCCGATTAATTTCCATTTATTTTGATTTGCTGCCGACTTAATTAAGTCAATCCATTCCGATACCATGATAATGGTAATGGCAGTTACTAATAAAAGAAATAATCCCTTAAAGAAACAAATTCCAGTGATAGCAATAGTAAATAAAATTATACCACTAATAATTCTTTGTCTTAAATCAACCGAACTGTCAATTTTTTCCATTTTCTTAACAATTTTATCTAAAAATCCATCAAAATGATCTAATGTATCATCAATGAAACCTCTTACATTCTTTTTAATATTATTATCTTTGTTATTTTCTTTGGCCATAACGTCTTTCTCTTTGGTTAAAACTTAATATTGCATCCTGTAGATCTTGTTTATCAAAATCTGGCCAGAATTTTTCAGTAAAATAAAGTTCAGTATAAGCAATCTGCCATAACAAAAAATTACTTACCCTGACTTCTCCGGCAGTTCTAATTAATAAATCAGGATCCGGAATTTCTGGGTGATAGAGATTATTACTAATCAAATTTTCATCTATATCGGCAAATGTAATTTTTTTATCTTCGATAGCAAGCACTATTTTTTTAAT
>CAMDAI010000096.1 GCA_945888585.1 Rickettsia typhi
ATTTTCTTAGGAGATAAAAAATAAAAAACTAAAATTGTAGGAAGAAATAAGAAAAGAAAAATGCTGGAACTAAATATCATAGAAAATTTGTGTTATAAAAAAATAAATTTACTTCAATTTTTACAAGAAACCAGTATTTATAATGTTTCACTTTTAAATAAAACTAAAAAACAATGCTTAAAAATCGTATAATTCCTTGCCTAGATATTAAAAATGGCCGGGTAGTTAAGGGAATTAACTTTGAAAATTTGATCGATGCTGGAGATCCGGTTACACAAGCTAAATTCTACTGCGATCAGGGTGCAGACGAATTATGCTTTTTAGATATTACTGCCTCTCATGAAAATCGCACAACCATTTATGATGTGGTAAAAAAAGTGGCGGAAGTTTGTTTTATTCCTTTTACCGTTGGAGGTGGAATTAGAAAAGTTGATGATATTAGAAAACTATTATTATGTGGTGCTGATAAAGTTTCAATCAATAGCGCAGCAGTTATGAATCCACAATTAGTTAAAACCGGAGCTCAAAAATTTGGTAATCAATGTATAGTTGTGGCAATTGATGCTAAAAAAAATAATAAAGGTGAATTTGAAATTTATGTAAAAGGCGGCAGAGAGGCAACCGGAATCAATGCAGTTAAATGGGCTAAATATATGGAAGAAATGGGAGCCGGTGAAATTCTATTAACTTCTATGGATAAAGACGGAACTAAATATGGTTATGATTTAGAACTAGTTAAAACTATTAGTTCTAATATTAAAATTCCGGTTATTGCATCTGGCGGAGTTGGAAATTTAGAACATTTAGCTGATGGAATAAAAGCTGGCGCAACTGCAGTACTTGCCGCATCTATTTTTCATTTCAGAGAATATTCAATTTTCCAGGCTAAAGAATATTTAAAACAAAAAAACATTGCAGTTAGATAATCAGATAAAAGATAAAGATTTAATAAAGCTTATTGATTTATTCTCTATAAATTTTTATCTTCTCTAACAGCACAATACCAAATTTTCATTTTTTAAATCAAATCTGTTTTAGTGAAAGATGAGCGAAGATAATGCATTACTCCGACATTTCAGAAATATTGTTATCATTAGCGCTTTAATCATTTTTATTCTTGCTCTTTGCTTTTATATCACTGGAGCGCTGGTTTCTGTTACCATTACTAATAATTTAAAAATAATTGGATATTATTGGTCACTTCCTCTGGAAAAACAATTTATAACCTTATGGCAAGGACTTTACAGATATTGGGAATTTTATTTCAAGAATTTTGATAAATTAAAAATAGATACCCATAATTATTTTATTTTAAAATTATGGATTGCCACCCTAACCCCTTATACATTACTTGGCCTTATAGGATTCGTTTTCCGCGCTCCTCTTGGGGATTTCAGACCATTTAAAAAACCCGAATCAATTCATGGTGCAGCTAAATGGGCTAGCGCTAAAGACATTAAAAAAATGGGACTCCGCGCTAAACATGGGGCCTTACTTGGAAAATATAAGGGAAATTTTCTAGTTGCTGATGGTTATCAACACATTCTTTTATTTGCACCAACCGGTTCGGGAAAAGGTGTGGGATTCGTTATTCCAAATCTACTTTTTTGGCGTGATTCCGTTATTGTTCATGATATTAAATTAGAAAACTATGAACTAACTTCTGGTTGGAGAAAAAAAGATTTAAGACAAAAAGTATTTTTATGGAATCCGGCTTCTCCAGATGGAATTTCTCATTGTTATAATCCGATGGATTGGATTAGTAAAAAACCAGGACAAATGGTGGATGACGTTCAAAAAATTTCCAGTTTTCTTCTTCCTGAACAAGAATTCTGGCAAAATGAAGCCCGTTCACTTCTAGTTGGAGTTATGCTTTACTTAGTTGCCGATCCAAATAAACCAACTACTTTAGGAGAAGTGGTAAGAACTCTTCGTAATGATGATGTGGTTTATAATTTAGCAGTTATTTTGGACACTATGGGGAAAATTATTCACCCGGTTTCCTACATGAACCTAGCCGCTTATTTACAAAAACCAGATAAGGAACGTGGCTCGGTAACTTCAACTGCCAACTCTTCATTAGAATTATGGGCCAACCCTTTGATTGATACCACAACTGCTTCTTCAGATTTTAATCTCCACGAATTTAAACGCTCTCCTCATACTCTCTATGTAGGTTTAACTCCAGACAACATCAGCCGTTTAAAACCTTTGATGGGAATTTTTTATCAACAAGCGGCAGCATTCTTTACCAGCAAATTACCAACTAAAGAAGAAAAACACGGCATTTTAATGCTGATGGACGAGTTTCCAACTTTAGGAAAAATGGAACAGTTTCAAGCTGGTATCGCTTATTTCCGAGGTTATAAGGTTAGATTATTTTTAATTATTCAAGATACCGAACAGCTTAAAGGAATTTATGAAGAAAGTGGCATGAACTCATTTTTATCTAACTCTACCTATCGTATTACTTTTGCCGCCAACAATATGGAAACAGCAAATTTAATTTCACAATTACTTGGTAATAAAACTGCAACTCAAATTTCTTACAATAAGCCAAAATATTTAGATTTGAATCCCGGAGCTCGTTCTCTACACGTTTCTCATACTCAAAGAGCTCTATTATTACCACAAGAAGTTATTCAGCTTCCAAGAGATGACCAAATTTTACTTATCGAATCTCAACCGCCAATCAGGTCACAAAAAATTAAATATTTTGAAGATAGAATGTTTAAAAAAAGATTATTGCAAAAAATTAAAATTCCAAAACAAGAACCTTATATGCCGGATTTATCTAAAAATAGAAAACCAGCTGAAGAAAAGAAATAAATGCATATATCCTCTAATAAAAAGACAGCAGCAGTTATTGGCGATCCAATATCTCACTCACTTTCTCCTAAGCTTCATGGTTATTTATTAAACAAATATAATATTGGTGGGATTTATCTTCCCTTTAAAGTCGCTAAAGAAGACTTAAAAACATGCATAACTTCTTTTACTAATTTGGGATTTGCTGGTTTTAATGTTACTATTCCTCATAAGGAATCGATTATAAAATTTTGCCATGAATTAAGCCCACGAGCAAAAGCAATTGGCGCAGTCAATACAGTTGTAATTGATCATAACGGAAAATTACGCGGTGATAATTCTGACGGAATTGGCTTTATCAATAATATCAAACAAAACCAGCCAAATTTTACCTTTAAAGGAAAACATGTAACGGTTCTTGGCGCCGGGGGTGCTGCCAGAGCAATTTGCTTTTCTTTAATGGAAGAAGGAGTTGGAGAAATTAATATCATTAATCGTAGCCATGATAAGGCCGAACATATCAGGCATGATTTTGCTAAATTCAAAAACTTTAAAACCATAATTACAGTTGAAAACTGGAAAAAACGCAATGAAGCCATTCAAGATTCCGATCTTTTGATTAATACTACTTCACTGGGAATGGCTGGTCATTTAGAATTAGAAATTAATTTAATTAATCTAAAACCAGATGCTTTAGTGACTGATATTGTTTATAAACCACTAATGACCAAACTATTGAGTGATGCCAAAAATCAAGGAAATCCAATTGTTACCGGAATTGGTATGCTAATTAATCAAGGATTAGTTGGCTTTGAAGCTTGGTATAAAATAAAACCAGAAGTAGATAAAACTTTGGTTAAAAATATGATAGAGTGGGCAGCAAATCCAGACAAGTAAAACGGCTGCGAATCAAATATGAATTTTTTATTGCCTCATTATAAATTTCTTCCTCAAGAAAAATATCCTGTGGTTTTTGTGGCAAATTAAATCTGCTAGAAATTTTCTTTAAATCATCTTTTGCAATAAAAACCTTCTGTAGTTTTTGTTTAATTTCCAACCAATTTTGATTAGTAATTTCAGCTTGTTTTTCGCTAATTTTTTTAGCTTCCAATTCTTCTAAACAATTTTTAAAAAGCCTTTCATCTGGAAATATTTTTCTTAAATAATTTAAATCGATTGGAGTTGATTTTATTTGTAAATTATCTTGTTTTAAAATTCTTTCCTGAATCTGAGTTGCACTTAAAGTTGTCAGAGCAATCTGTTCGCCATGAAAAGATTTGGACATTAAATTTGGATATTTCATTTCCAAATAATGAGCAATCAAATGCTCTGCCTGACTAGCTGGATAGCTTCCACCTGCAATATACATTGCAAGCCCCGAAACAATCAAATTTTCAATTAAATTTCTGATCGAAAATTCTTTGGAAAATAATTTTTGATAATAAGGCCTAAGTAAATCAAAAACTTTTTGATCAAATTTTGTATCTAAAATTAAATGAGATAATAACCAATCAAAATGACAAGTTCCAAAGCATAAACTATCTCCCAATCCAGATTTTATTAGCCTTTTTGGTGCATTTTGCAAAATTTTTAAATCAGCAAAAATAGCAATTGGCAAATGCGCTGGAAGCGATTTTTTATGACCATCAACCATAATTGAAGCACCCGCTGAAGAATAACCATTCATTGATGGTGCGGAAGCAAAAATAACATAAGGAATTTTATTTCTGAAACTGGCCAATTTACACAAATCATTAATAGTTCCGCTACCAATTCCAGCAATTAAATCAAAATCTTTTGCCTGTTTTATGATTGTTTCAACCATCTGAAGATCGGCATGTGGAGACTGTAAAATTAATTTTTTATCAGTAGAAATTTTATCTTTAAAAAGCGGATAAATATTTTGATCAGAAACTAAAAATAAATTTTTTCCAGAAGAAATTTTTTTAAAATCATCATAAGGATTATCAGAAATATTAATTTTCTGAATTGGAATTTGATATTTAGAAATTATTTCTTGGATATTCATCAACAATTATTTCACAACTTTCTTAATTTCATCAATCAAATTAACAAAAATATCGGTCTGGTAATTATCATGCACACCTTGCATAACTGAAGTAATTCTCTCTAAGCCCATTCCAGTATCAATTGATGGCTTGGGAAGAGGAGTCATAGTTTTATCAGCTTTTTTTTCAAATTGCATAAATACCAAATTCCAAATTTCGATAAAACGATCACCATCCTGATCTTTACTTCCGGGAGGCCCACCAAAAATTTTATCTCCATGATCATAAAAAATTTCTGAACAAGGTCCACAAGGCCCAACATCACCCATTTGCCAAAAATTATCATCTGTAGAAATGCGAATTATTTTATCATCCGAAAACCCAGCAATTTTTTTCCATAAATTAGCCGCTTCCTCATCAGTATGATAAACTGTTACCAATAATTTCTCTTGTGGAATTTTTAATTCCTTATTCAAAAAATTCCATGCATAAAAAATTGCTTCTTCTTTAAAATAATCTCCAAAAGAAAAATTTCCTAACATCTCAAAAAAGGTGTGATGTCTGGCAGTATATCCAACATTATCCAAATCATTATGCTTTCCTCCCGCTCTCACGCATTTCTGAGAAGTTGCCACTCTTTTAAATGGTGGCTTTTCTACACCAGTAAAATAATTTTTAAACGGCACCATTC
>CAMDAI010000097.1 GCA_945888585.1 Rickettsia typhi
GTAAAATTGCCAAAGATGTTTTGGATGCCATGTTAGAAACTGGAAAAAATGCCGCAGAAATTGTAGTAGAAAAAGGATTAAAACAAGTAAGTGACACAGGTGCAATTGCAGCAATTATCGATAAAGTTATTGCTGAAAATGAAGCTTCAGTCATTAAATATAAAGCTGGAAATGAGAGATTATTTGGCTTCTTTGTTGGTCAGGTAATGAAAGAATCTAAAGGACAGGCTAATCCACAAGTTGTTAATGATTTATTAAAAGAAAAATTAAGTCAGTAACAAAGCAGATTTGTTCTAAAGACAAACTCTAAGTTAATTGACTTATAATTTATTTTCCTATAAAAGTTCTGCTCCTGTTTTATTTAAACAGAACTATGGAGAAGTGGCCGAGTGGTCAATGGCAACAGACTGTAAATCTGTCCGCGCAAGCGTTCACAGGTTCAAATCCTGTCTTCTCCACCACTTTTGGTAGATAAGTTAAAATTTTAAAATAATTTTTAATTTATATATAAGCGGGTGTAGCTCAACGGTAGAGTTCCAGCCTTCCAAGCTGGCCGTGAGGGTTCGATTCCCTTCACCCGCTCCAAATTATAAAGCCATTGCAACTCTATGCCATCAAATAATCTTTTTAAAATTCATTCCAATTTCAAACCAGCTGGAGACCAACCTCAAGCAATTAAAAAGCTTATCCAAGGTTTGGATAATGGCAAAAAAGACCAAGTTCTATTAGGCGTTACTGGTTCTGGTAAAACCTTCACTATGGCTAACATAATCAAAGAAACTGGTCGTCCAGCTTTGATTATGGCTCACAACAAAACTCTGGCAGCTCAACTCTACGGTGAAATGAAGGAATTTTTTCCAGAAAATGAAGTTGGATATTTTGTTTCTTATTATGATTATTATCAGCCCGAAGCTTACATTGCCAAAACTGATACTTTTATTGAAAAAGACAGCTCCATTAATGAACAAATTGATCGCCTACGTCACGCTGCAACCCGTGGATTATTTGAAAGAAAAGATGCTATAATTGTTGCTTCAGTTTCTTGTATTTATGGTATTGGTTCTCCCGAATTTTATTCCAGCATGGTGCTGCGAGCCAAAGTTGGCGAAGAAATTAATCGTCAGAAATTTTTATTAAAATTGGTTAATTTACAATATAAACGCAATGATATTGCTTTTGGACGTAACAATTTTCGCGTTATGGGCGATGTTATTGACTTATTTCCCTCTCACACCGAAGAAAAAGCCTGGCGTATCGCTTTTTTTGGAGATGAGATCGAGGAAATTTCTGAATTCGATCCGCTCACCGGCGAAATTTTTGATAAGCTAAATGAAATTGCTATTTATCCGAGTTCTCACTATGTAACTCCTGAAAATACCATAAAATCAGCACTTTCTCATATCAGAACCGATTTACAAAAACGAGTCGAAGAATTTGATAAACAAAATAAATTAATTGAATCTCAGAGAATTAATCAACGCACCACCTATGATATGGAAATGCTGGTTGAAACAGGATCTTGCAAAGGTATTGAAAATTATTCCCGCTATTTAACCGGCAGACCAGCTGGCTCAGCTCCACCTACTCTCTTTGAATATTTGCCAAAAAATGCTTTGTTATTTGTTGATGAATCTCACGTTTCCATTCCACAAATTGATGGTATGTATAAAGGTGATTTTGCCCGTAAATCAAACTTAGTTGAATATGGATTTCGTCTTCCCAGTGCCGCCGATAACCGTCCTTTAAAATTTTCAGAATGGGAAGCTTATAAACCACAAACTATTTATGTTTCAGCAACTCCGGGCAAATATGAAATGGCAAAAACTGATGGAGAATTTATCGAACAAATTATTCGTCCTACCGGACTAATTGATCCTCCTTGCGAAATCAGACCAGCCAAAAATCAAGTTGATGATTTAATTGCCGAAGTTAAAAAAACTAAAGATAATGGCTTTAGAATTTTAGCCACCACTCTTACCAAAAAAATGGCTGAAGATTTAACCGATTATTTAAATGATTGCGGTATAAAAGCAGTTTATATGCATTCTGATGTTGAAACTCTTGAGCGTATAGAAATTATTCAGAAACTTCGCGAAGGAGTTCATGATTGTTTGGTTGGAGTGAATTTGCTTAGAGAAGGCCTTGATATTCCTGAATGTGCTTTAGTTGCCATTTTAGATGCTGATAAGGAAGGTTTCTTACGCAATGAAACTTCACTTATTCAAACCATAGGCAGGGCTGCCAGAAATTCTGAAGCTAAAGTAATTTTATATGCCGATAAAGAAACTAAATCAATTAAAAGCGCTCTATCTGAAACCAATCGCCGCCGTAAAATTCAAGAAGCTTATAATAAAAAACATAATATTACCCCAACCACTACTAAAAAATCTTTCATTTCACCGCTCGCAAATTTATATGGTAAACAAGAAGATTCTAGAAAAAGAAGTAAATATAAAGCTGAAGATCAAGACTTCCTTGAAGAAGCAAAATCCGGCAATTTCACTAATCTAGATAAAAAAATTGCCTTAATAAAAAAGGAAATGTTATCATACGCCGCCAATCTTGATTTTGAAAAAGCCGCAGAGTGGAGAGACAAAATTAGAAAATTGGAAGCAATTAAATTACTGTAAAATAAAACATAAAAATCATGATCCCTCGTTATAGCAGACCCGAAATGGTCAAAATTTGGTCCGATGAAAATAAATATAAAATCTGGATGGAAATTGAATTCTATGCAGTTGAAGCCCTGGAAAAACTTGGTCTTGTTCCAGCTAGAGTTTCCAAGGAAATGTGGAAAAATGGCAAATTTGATGTCGCTAAAATTCTAGAAATTGAAAAAACCACCAAGCATGATGTCATCGCTTTTTTAACTAATTTAGGTGAATCAATTGGTGAATCTTCACGATTTGTCCATATGGGAATGACTAGTTCAGATGTGCTTGATACTTGCCTTTCTAAACAATTAGCTGAAGCTTCAGATATTTTATTAAATGATCTAGAAAGATTGCTCGAAGCCTTAAAGAAAAAATCTTTTGAATATAAAGATACTCTTTGTGTGGGACGCTCTCACGGTATTCACGCCGAACCAACCACCTTTGGTTTAAAAATGGCCCGCTTCTATGCTGAATTTAGAAGAAATAAAGAACGCTTAATTGAAGCCAAAAAACAAGTTGCCGTTTGCGCAATATCGGGTGCAGTTGGAACTTTTGCTACTATCGATCCATCAGTACAAGAATATGTTGCCCAAAAAATGGATTTATCTGAAGAAGAAGTATCCACTCAAGTAATTCCTCGTGATCGTCATGCTCACTTTTTTGCCACTCTTGGTATAATTGCTTCTTCAATTGAAAATATTGCTGTTGAAATTCGTCACTTGCAAAGAACTGAAGTTTTAGAAGTGGAAGAATTTTTCTCTAAAGGTCAGAAAGGCAGCTCGGCCATGCCTCATAAACGTAATCCAGTTCTAAGCGAAAACTTAACTGGACTTGCCAGAATTGTTCGCTGTGCCGTAATCCCAATGATGGAAAATGTGGCATTATGGCATGAAAGAGATATTTCTCATTCATCAGTTGAAAGAATGCTCGCACCAGATGCTACTGTGGTTTTAGATTTCGCCTTAAATCGTTTGGTTAATTTAGTTGAGAATCTACTAGTTTATCCGCAAAATATGCAGAAAAATTTAGATAAATTAAATGGTCTAGTCTTTTCACAAAGAACACTTCTAACCTTAATTGAAGAAGCTAAAATCAGCCGAGAAGATGCTTATCGCATTGTTCAAAGCAATGCCATGAAAGTTTGGGCGGAAGGTGTAAATTTCTTGGAATTATTAAAACAAGATAAGGAAGTTACTAAACATTTAAGCAATGAAAAATTAGAAGCAATTTTTGATGCTAGTTTTTATAGCAAAAATGTTGATCGGGTTTTTGACAAGGTATTTAGAAATTAGTTAAAAATTAGATCGAACTTAATTATCATTTTATTTATCGCTTTCTAAAAAACTGCCCTAAATCTCTAATATGAGAAACGGTATTTAAATTAACATTATTTAATGATTTTTTTAAGCTTGGCCAACTTTTTAATTTCTCAATTCCCTTAGGAACTAAATAATTTTCAAAACCTAATTTTGCCGCTTCTTTTAATCTGGTTTCCAAGGATGAAATCATTCGCACTTCACCGCTTAATCCAACTTCCCCCATAATTGCCATATTTTCTGGAAGTGGAATATCGCGTGAAGCAGAAATTAAGGCGCAGGCAACCGCTAAATCCGCTGCTGGTTCATTGATTTTTAAGCCAGCGGCGACATTTAAATAAACTTCCTTATCAGATAAATTTAAGCCGAAACGTGCGTTTAAAACGGCAATAATCATGGCTAATCGGTTTAAATCCCAACCAACCACAGCGCGTCTTGGAGATGGCATATAAGATGGTGCAATTAAAGCCTGCACTTCCACTAAAATTGGCCTACTGCCTTCCATGCCAGCAAATACAGCAACTCCGCTAATTGATTTTTCTCTACTCGATAAAAATAATTCACTAGGATTACTAACTTCTGCAAGTCCAGATTCATTCATTTCAAATACACCAATTTCATTGGCAGCACCATAACGGTTTTTTATCGCCCGCAAAATTCTGAATTGATGATCGCTTTCTCCTTCAAAATATAAAACTGTATCCACCATATGCTCAAGCACTTTTGGCCCAGCAATTTGGCCATCTTTGGTAACATGACTGACAATAATTAAAGTAATATTTTTACGTTTGGCCAACATAGTTAATTCTCCAGCTGAGGCCCGCACTTGCGAAACCGTTCCTGGTGCTGAACTTAACTGATCAATAAACATGGTTTGAATAGAATCAATCACCACAACATCTGGAGTATCTTTAACATCGATGGTTTTAATGATGTCTAAAACATTAGTGGTTGCTGCCAATCTAACATTTGATTTATCCAACCCCAATCTTCGGGCACGAAGACGAACTTGATCGAGTGATTCCTCACCAGAAATATAAATAACATTATTTTTTCTTGCAGCTAAAGATGAGGTTGCCTGTAAGAGTAAAGTTGATTTACCAATTCCCGGATCTCCTCCGATTAACACAGCCGATCCTTTTACTAAACCACCACCTAAAACCCGATCAAATTCTGGCATTCCAACCATTATTCTAGGCACTTCCGCTGCATCTGAATTTAAATTGGCTAATTCAATTTTACTTCCTTTTTCGCGAACATTTTTAACTGTTGCACCTAAATTAGTGGCCAAGTTGGTTGATAATGCTCCACTTTGATTACTGAGTCCGCCAATTTCATATTCTTCTACTAGAGAATTCCACGCCCCGCAATCTGGACATTTTCCCGCCCATTTACTATGAATTGTTCCGCATTCCTGACATGAATAAGTTGGTTTTGTTGCCATTTTATTGTTTGATTGATTGGGTTTGATGGAAAAAATTAGTTAAACAAAAAATTAGAAAAATGTCAATA
>CAMDAI010000098.1 GCA_945888585.1 Rickettsia typhi
TGTTAAATAGATAAAAATGTCAGAAATTAAAAAACAATCTGTTGTTATGCAAATTCTTCCTAGCCTTAATATGGGAGGCGTGGAACGAGGGACAATTGATATTGCCAAAGCAATTCTTAAGGCTGAATTAACTCCAATTGTAGTATCAAATGGTGGCAATATGACTGCTTATTTAAGAGAGGCCAAAATCAAGCATATTGAGCTTCCAGTTAATAGTAAAAACCCTTGGGTGATTTATAAAAATATCGAGAGAATCATTAATCTAATCAGAGAATATAATGTTGATATTATTCATGTCAGATCACGAGCACCAGCTTGGAGTGCTTATTACGCCTGTAAAAAAACTGGATGTGAATTAGTTTCAACTTTTCATGGCTCCTATTCCAATCGTCTTTTTACTAAAAAACCTTCAATATTCAAAGTTATTTATAATGGCATAATGCTTAAAGCGCATTATACAATTGCCGTTTCTACCTTCATTAAAAATTATATTAGAAAAAATTTTCCTATTGCAGCCAAAATTTCTGATCAAAATCTGATAGTAATTCATCGCGGTGTAGATCTAAATTATTTTGATGAAAGTAAAGTATCTCAGCTAAGAATGATTCAATTGGCTAAAAGCTGGAGTTTACCAGAAGATAAAGCAATTATTATGCTCCCTGCTCGTATTACCAGTTGGAAAGGTCATGAATTTTTAATTGATTCTCTGGCTAAGGTAAAAAATGATAATTTTTTCTGTATCATTGTTGGCAGCGATCGAGACCATAAAGAATATAGCCGCGGATTAGAAAAAAGAATTGAAAAAAATAACCTTGAAGGAAAAGTACAAATTGTCGGTGAAACCAGAGACATGCCGGGTGCCTATTTAGTTTGTGACATAGTAATTTCAGCCAGCATTAAACCAGAAGCTTTTGGAAGGATTGCTATTGAAGCCGGAGCCATGAGTCGTATCATCATTGCAACCAATATTGGCGGATCAACTGAAACCATTATTCCAAATCAGACTGGATTTTTAGTTGAGCCAAATGATAAAGATGATTTAGCAAATAAAATTGATCATGTTTTATCTCTAAGTCAATCTGATCGAAAAGAGATTGGTATGGCCGCTAGAAGATATATTGAAAAAAACTTCTCTAATCAAAAAATGTGCGATGAAACTATTGCGCTTTATAAAAAAATACTAAATAACCTCTAATAGGAATGTCATTTTCTGATCTAAAAAATCAATACCCTGGTAAAATTCATTTTATTGGAATTGGCGGGATTGGCATGAGTGCCATAGCTTTAATTCTTAAGGAGATTGGATGCCAAGTTCAAGGATCAGATTTAAAGCAAAATGACAATATTAATAATATGGAACAAAAAGGCATTAGATGCTTTATTGGACATAAATCCGAAAACATTAGTGACGATGTCGTTTTGGTGATTAAAACTTCAATTATTAAAGAAAATAATCCAGAAATTTTAGCTTCTAAAACAAAAAATATCAGAATCATAAAAAGGTCAGATATGCTTGCTATAATTATGGGTCAAAAGCTTGGAATAACTATTGCCGGAACTCATGGCAAAACTAGCACTACGGCTATGACAGCTATAATGGTTGAATCTGCAAATCTCGATCCCATGGTTATTAATGGTGGGGTTATTAATTATTATGGTAGCAATGCAAAATTTGGTGATGGTAAATTTGTCATTGCCGAAAGTGATGAATCTGACGGAACCTTTGTTGATCTTCCAAGCTATATCGGTGCTGTTACCAATATTGAACCAGAACATTTAGAATTTTATAATAATGATTTTGAAGTAGTTAAAAAATATTTTATTAAATATATCACCCAAATTCCAGCAGATGGAATGGTTGCTGTTTGTTTTGACGATCCTGAAATTAGAAAAATTTATACCGAATTAAAAAATAAAAATAATGTTGTAACTTACGGCACTAGTATAGATTCCGACATAATTGTTAGTAATATTAGCTTTGACATTAAAGGTTTAAAATTTGATGTTAATTTAAAAAAATTCAAAGAAATATTAAAAGATGTAACCATTCCGGCCTATGGAATTCATAATGCTAAAAATGCTTTAGTAGCGATTGCAATTGGTAAATTTCTTGGCTTTAGTGAAGAACAAATTAGAAAAGGATTAAATAATTATTCTGGTGTAAAAAGAAGATTTACCAAAACCGGAGAAGTTAATGGAATTACTATTATCGATGATTACGGACATCATCCAACAGAAATTGGAGTAGTATTTAAAGCTGCTAAAGAATTAGTTGGAAAAAATAAGTTAATCGCGGTATTTCAACCTCATAAATATACCAGAACTAGAGATTTATTTAATGAATTTTGTAATGCATTCTCAGATGTTGATGTTGTTATAATCGCTGATATTTATTCAGCTGGACAAGATAAGATTGAAGGTATAAACCAAGATAGTTTAATTGATGGAATTAAAAAAGTCGGACATAAAAAAGTTCTTAAATTAAATAACGAAAATGATTTACCGATTTTAATCAATGATATAGCTAAAAGCGGTGATATTGTTGTTTGTGCTGGAGCTGGCAGTATAAGTAGCTGGGCTAATAACTTACCTAATTCATTAAAAGAATTAAATGGAGAAAATTAAGGTTGCTACCTGGAATGTAAATTCAATTAACGCCAGAATTGACAATTTAATTTTTTGGATAAAAAACTCTGCTCCCGATATAATTCTTCTTCAAGAATTAAAATGCTCGGAAGAAAATTTTCCTTTTGGAGCTCTATCTGATTTAGGCTATAATATTGTTTTTAATGGTCAAAAAACCTATAATGGTGTTGCTATTTTTTCTAAATTTCCTCTTGAAGATGTTAAAAAAGGACTGCCAAATTTCCCCGATGAGCAGGCTCGTTATATTGAAGCGGTAATTTCACTAAAAAACCAAGCGATTCGAGTTGCTTCAATTTATGTTCCTAATGGCGGATCTGAATTACTACCAAATCAAAAAATAAATGAAACTGATAAATTCAAATACAAAATGAATTTCTATAATCATCTTTCCAGCCATGCCAAAACTCTACTTTCTTCTGATGAAGTTACTATTCTAGGTGGAGACTACAATGTTTGTGCCAATAGCATTGATGCTTATGATCCGATATCTCTGAAAAATTCCATTTGTTTTCATGATGATGAAAGAAGAGAATTTCACAAAATTTTAAATATGGGATATTTTGATAGTTTCAGATCTCTCAATCCAGATATTCAAAATTTTAGTTGGTGGGATTATCGAGGTAATTCTTGGAAATTTAATAAAGGACTTAGAATTGATTATCTACTTGCCTCCCCTCTAGCTTCTGATAAATTAATTTCTTGTTACACTGAAGATAAAATGATGGATCATGAAAAACCCTCTGATCATTGTCCGGTAATTTGCGAAATTGCGATATAATAACACCCTTAATACATCTATTCTTCTTGGATAAAAAGATATAAAAAAGCCCCAGATTATTTTTATAATCTGAGGCTTTTTTTAAAATTCCTAAAAACTAAATATTTTATCTAGAATAGAACTCAGTAATTAAATGAGGTTGCATTTCAGCCGCATAAGGAACATCGGCAAAATGTGGAGTTGAAAGAAATTTTACTGATTTATCATCAGCATTTAATTGTAAATATGGAGGAACATCTCTTTCCATTTTTTGTAGAGACTCAAGAACTATAGTTAAACTTCTAGATTTTTCTCTAACTTGAACTACATCACCAACTTTAACCCTATAAGATGCGATATTAACAGTTTTACCGTTCACAGTTACATGCTTATGATTAACAAATTGTCTAGCAGCAAAAACTGAAGGAACAAAATTAGCACGATACACAATAGTGTCTAGTCTGCTTTCTAAAGCGGCGATAAAGTTTTCACTAGAATCACCTCTGGATTTATAAGCAGCTTCAAAAGTATTACGGAACTGTTTTTCTGAAATGTTACCATAATAAAATTTTAATCTTTGTTTAGCCTTTAACTGAAAAGCATAATCAGTTGATCTACCCTTTGGAGCAGTGCCATGCTGACCTGGACGATAATTTCTTTTCAAATATGGATCTTTAGCTTGACCCCATAAACTAGCACCTAATTTTCTGCTGATTTTCTTCTTAGCGTTTATTCTTTTAGTCATTTTTAGACGAATTTATTAAATGTTTTTAAAATTCAGGAACGAGTAATTTAAAAGAATTTATGATTTTGTCAACTATTCCTTTACTCTCTTTCCTTCTTTTTTCTTGGATCCATGTAAATTAAAATTGGAGCCGAGATATAAATTGATGAATAAGTGCCTACAACAATACCAAAAAATGTAGCTATACTAAAGCTTCGTAAGGCTTCACCACCAAAAATAATTAAAGCAACTATAGAAATTAATGTAACTCCAGAAGTTAAGACCGTTCTGCTTAAAGTTGAATTAATACTGGAATTCAAAAGATCAGACAAATCAGATTTCTTAAACTTTCTTAAGTTTTCTCTAATACGATCATAGATTACTACCGAATCATTTATCGAATAACCAATAATGGTAAGAATAGCAGCAATTGAAGTTAAATTAAATTCCAAACCTGTTAAAGCAAAAAACCCAAAGGTTAACATAGCATCGTGAAATAAAGCAGCAATAGCACCTAAACCAAATTGCCAATCAAATCTAATCCAGATATAAATCATTATAAATAGACAAGACATAATAAGAGCAAATAATCCACTTTTAATCAATTCACCACCAACTTGTGGGCCAACAAAATCAATCTTTCTATACTCAATATTAGAAAAGTTATTATTTAGAACAACTTGAATTTTTTTAACAGCAACACCCTGATCTTTTTCATCTTTATCATTAGAAGCCCTGATAATTATATCGCTTTCATCAAAATTCTGAATGGTGATTTCACCAAATGCATCTTTATTTAAAATTTCATGCAATTTTGATAGATCAACTTTCTCGTTTAATCTGGCTTCGATTAAGATACCGCCGGAAAAATCAATACCAAAATTAAGTCCACGAACAAAAAGTAAAATAATGGAAGCAATAATAGAAATTATAGAAATAACGATAACTAAACGGTGGATTCCCATGAAATCCACCTTAGTGTTAGTTAAAAAGGATTTGAAAGAAAATTTTTTTGACATTCTCTGTGTATTAATAGCCTAGGCTTTTTTAGCAACTGGCTTGCTAATATTTTTAATATTAGCTGATAATCTGCTTAGTTTTCTAGCAGCAGTGTTTAATTTAAAAACCTTTTTGGTAACGGCTTTCATGATTTCTGGCTCAAGAGCTTTAAATGCTTCTTTAGCATCACTTTCTTTGCCTGCTTTCACGGCATCTTCAACCATTCTAACAAAGCTTCTAACTCTGTTTTTTCTAGATTTGTTAAAAGTTTCTTTTGCTTTGCTTGATCTTAAAGCTTTTTTTGCTGCGCTGGTATTAGCCATT
>CAMDAI010000099.1 GCA_945888585.1 Rickettsia typhi
AAACAAAGAACAAAACTTAAAATTGCTAAAAAACAAGTCCAAATTTTTAAATTTCCACTTCGTTCCAAAACCATAATTGAATGAAATAAAGCGGTAGCACAAAGCCATGGCATCAAAGAAACATTTTCTACCGCATCCCAAAACCAATATCCACCCCACCCTAATTCACGATAGGCCCACCAAGAACCAAGACCAATTCCTAAAGTTAAAAAACTCCAGGAAAACATTAACCATGGTTTAATTGCCTTAGTAAATTCTTTATCAATTTTTTCAGTTAAAAGTGCTGCAATTGCAATAGAAAAGATTAGAGAAAATCCGATATAACCAGTATAAAGCATTGGGGGATGGAAAGCTAGACCAATATCTTGCAATATCGGATTTAATCCAAGACCGTTAACAGGGGCTGGAATGATACGTAAAAATGGATTGGAAGTAAAAGCTACAAAAGCAATAATTCCAAAACTTATAAAAGATTGGGAAGCCAAAGTAATAATTTTTCGTTTGGAATCAATTTTCCCTAAATAAGCAAAAATTAAACTATATCCACTAATAATCACCAGAAGAAGAAGCATTGAGCCTTCATGATTTCCCCAAACTGCCGAAATTTTATAAATAAATGGCTTTAACTGATGTGAATTTAGGTAAACATTTGCAACTGAAAAATCGGAAATAATGAAGGAATAAATCAGAGATAAAAAAGAAATTACAAGCAATATAAAAACTATAGCCGCACTATATTTTCCAAATAATAATGCTTCTTCATTATCTAAAATAGATTTTTTTTGAAGTTTTACACTAACAAAAATTGGATAAAAAAATGAAAGAAGCAAAGCAACAATTATAGAGGTAAATCCAATATTAGGAGCGATTGAATTTAGTTCCATTTAATTCAGATTTTTCCCAATAAACTCTTTTACTAAATCAATATTGTTAGGAATAATTTCCATTCTTTCCTTTCTAGTCATTAGATTATCCAAAAATCTAGGCAACGGTAAAGATGGGACTCCAGCTTCTTTAATTGCTTCTGGAAATTTAGCTGGATGAGCGGTAACTAAGGTTATAACTGGTTCATTATTATATTGCTCTCCACTGATATAATTTCTACCAGCGCCAATTCCAATTACACTATGTGGATCAACTACTTCTCCAGTTGATTCATAAATATCTCTGATTAACTCACAAGTTTGCTTATCACTGATTGAATAAGAGGTAAAATTTTCTCTAATTTCTAACAAAATATCATTTTCAACTTTAAGGCTTCCTGTTTTTTCAAAATCTTTCATTAATTCAGCAATTTTTTCCGGTTTATTTTTAAGCTTATAACTATCAAATAATAAACGCTCAAAATTACTAGAAACCTGAATATTCATACTAGGAGAAAGGGTATCAATCAGATTTTTTCTACTATAATCATTAGAATTAATAAAACGGGTTAAAATATCATTGTTATTGGTTGCAACAATCAATTTTTTAATTGGTAAGCCCATTCTTTTTGCCAAAAACCCAGCATAAATATCACCAAAATTACCAGTAGGAACACTAAAAGTTACTGGATTTTCTTTATTAGCTCCAAGCCTTAAGCCAGCATAGAAATAATAAACAATCTGCACCATAATTCTAACCCAATTAATTGAGTTAACAGCAACCATTCTTCTACCTTTTAAAAAATCTTGATTAGCAAACATTTTTTTTACAAAATCCTGACAATCATCAAAATTTCCCTCAATGGCAATATTATAAACATTATCATCAAGTACACTGGTCATTTGTTTTCTTTGTACAGCAGAAACCTTATTGTAAGGATGTAAAATAAAAATTTCTGCTTGCTTACAAGCCTTGCATCCCATAATTGCTGCCGAACCAGTATCTCCAGAAGTTGCTCCAATAATTACAACCTTCTCTTCTCTTTTATTTAAAACATATTCAAAAAGATTTCCCAAAAATTGCAAAGCAAAATCCTTAAATGCCAGAGTTGGACCATGAAATAATTCTAATAAATATTCATTATGGCTAATTTGCTTTAATGGAGCAATTGCAGTATGAGAGAAAGTTTTATAAGATTTTTCTATAATATTTTTAAGATCTTTTACCGGAATCTCATCTTGGATAAATGGACTAATAATTTTATAAACCAAATCTGGATAGCTAAGTTTAGCCATCTCATTTAAATCAGTAGCGGTAAAACTTGGCAAACTTTCAGGAATGTATAAACCACCATCATCCGCTAATCCTTGAAGAACAACATCTTCAAAACCTAACACCGGAGAGGTTTGCCTTGTACTTATATATTTCATTGTTAGATTAATATTTGAAATTTTAGCTATCTTAATGTAAGGTTGCCAAGGTTACTCAGGAAACTTGAAAAAGTCAAAATAAAAATGGACGAATCATCTAACGCAGATAACCTTGATTACCTATATCGAAACAGCATCGGTATTATGGTAATTAATAAAAATAAAAATATTTTTGTTGGTAAAAGAATAGACAATAATAGTAATGCTTGGCAAATGCCTCAAGGCGGCCTTGATGCCGGCGAAGATGAAGATACCGCCATGTTTCGAGAATTAAAAGAAGAAACCGGAATTTCTGATATTGAAATTATTTCCAAAAGTAAACAATATTTCTATTACAATCTACCTTACCGCTTACAAAAGAAATTTTGGGGTGGAAAATATCTTGGACAAAAACAAAAATGGTATCTAGTAAGATATTTAGGCGATGATTCTTCAATTAACATCAATACAGAATTACCAGAATTCTCAGAATGGAAGTGGATTCCCAAGGAAGAATTAGTAAAAGTTATAGTTTCATTTAAAAGAAAACTTTATGTTGATATAATCAAAGAATTTGCAGAACACTTAAAATAAATAAAATGGAAATAAATTTTTATCATCTTGAAAATATAAATTATAAAATAATTGCTCAGATTTTACTAAAAATAAGAGACGAGGGAAAACGAACTTTAATTTACGCAAAAACTGATGAGCTTTTAAAACAAATTGATGAAGGCTTGTGGAGTTTTAGCAAAACTAAATTTTTACCTCATGCAACTAAATGGGAAAATGTTAATTATCTTGATCAACCAATTTTTTTAACTAATGAGGAAGATAATCAAAATAAAGCTGAATTTCTTCTTATGCTTGATGCGGTAAATGATAATTTTTTAAAAAACTTTGAAAAAACATTTTATTTTTTTAGTGATAATAACATTGAATTCGCCCGAAAATTATATACCGATTACAAGAAAAAATCTTTCTCTATTAATTTTTATAAAAAGGATGGCGATAAGTGGATAAAAGCTGCTTAATTATCATAACTTACAATTAGCTTATCCAAGCCAGCATTTTCCATTTCTTTATCTTCAAGTTCTTTTTTAGTGGTGGCAATTTTTATTTTATCATGATTTCTTGATAAAACTTCAAATCCATAATCTAATAAACTTTTAGTAAACTCATCACGCTTTCCACTGCTAGCACAAGAAGTTAAGATTGAAATTATCCGATGATGATGATGTAAAGCCACAGCAATTAAATTATAACCGGCAGCATTGGTAAATCCGGTTTTCATACCTTCAGCACCGTTATATTGAAGCAGAACATTATTATGTGTCTTATATTTTATACCGTTTATAAGAGTTTCTTTAGTAGCAAATAAATGATAATATTCAGGAAAATCACGTCTTATAGCTATTATCATTCTGGCTAAATCATAATTAGTAGTAAATTGACCAGAATCTGGAAGGCCTGTTGCATTACGAAAATTAGTATATTTCATACCGAATTTTTTAGCTTTTTTATTCATCAGCTCTACGAATGCCCATTCACTGCCTGCAATTGCTTCAGACAACATTACTGCCGCTTCATTAAATGACTTAACTAAAACACCATCAATAGCTTCTTTAACAGTAAGCTTATCTCCAATTTTTAAATTGAGAGTTAGAACTTTATTAACATTCGAAATATCTTCATCTCGATCCGAAACATTGAGCTCTTGATGAAAATGAAGCTTCCCATTTTTTAAGGCTTCAAAGGTTAAATAAATTGTCATTAATTTAGTCAAAGAAGCTGGATATCTATATTCAGAAGCTTCATTTTCAAAAATTATGTTACTAGTTTTATCCTCAAAAACTAACGCAGCATAATTATTGCTACATTCTTCATTTTGAAAATCGAAAGAAAATGATGGTTGAATAGAAAAAATGATAAGAAAAAAAGAAAATGTGATTAGTTTCAAAATATCACTTTTCATAAATGGATCTTAAAGATTCAGAAGGAGCAAGGCACCCCTTCTGACAAAAAGAAAATTAGTTATTTTCTTTTAAATAATTATTATAAGCAGCCTCATCCAAAGCATCAGATAATTCAGCAATATTAGAAATTTTAATTTTAATCAACCAACCATCTTCATATGGCGAATTATTAACATTCTCAGGAGTGCTAGTTAAAGAATCATTAGTAGCTATAATTTCACCAGAAACTGGGGTATAAACATCGCTAGCTGATTTAGAAGATTCAACCACAACTGCAGCATCACCTTTACTGTATTTGACGCCAACTTTTGGCAATTCAACATAAACTAATTCACCAAGAGCATCCGCAGCATGCTGAGTAATTCCAAGAGTAACTACATCGCTTTCGATTTTTACCCATTCATGGTCTTTTGTATATTTTAATGTCATTTTTAAGATAAATTTAGAATTATTAATATTTATTAAACCTTTTTAATAGCTTTAGTTCTAGCTTCTACAAAAACCGGAGAAGTTATAATTGCCGGAATTTCTTTATCACGAACAATCACAAAAACCTCTTCACCAATTTTCGCATAATTGGAATCTATATATCCTTGACCGATTGAAACTTTTAGATTTGGCGAAAATCCACCGCTAGTTAAAGTTCCAATTTTTTTACCGTCTTTACTTCTAACTTCACTATTTTCTCTAGCAATTCCTCTATCTAAAAGCTTTACTCCCATTCTTTTTTTAGAAGCTCCATTAACTTTTTGATCTAGAATAATTTTAGAGCCAATAAAATCTTGATTATTTTTACTAATTACCCAAGAAAGAGCAGCTTCAATAGGCGTGGTTTTTTCATCTAGATCATGACCATAAAGCGGGTAACCCATTTCTAATCTTAGAGAATCACGAGCACCAAGACCAATTGATTTTACTGATGGATTTTTACATAAACTAACCCAAAAATCAGCAGCTTTGTTATTAGCAATACTAATCTCAAATCCATCTTCACCAGTATATCCAGTTCTGCTTACAAAAATTTCACCGCCTGATTTTAATTCACATATAGCTAAATTCATATAAGGTAATTCAGCTAAATTAATACCAGAAACAAAATCAGAAAGAATTTCTTCGGCTTTCTTTCCTTGAACTGCAATTAAAGAACGATCATTTAATTCTGTAAACTTAAGTGTAGCTGGTAAATTTTTTTGCATCCA
>CAMDAI010000100.1 GCA_945888585.1 Rickettsia typhi
ATTATTAATGAGGAAGAAAAAATCTTGATTGAAAATGATATAAAATATTATTTTGATCCAATTTTAGGTCAAAAAACTGGCTGGTTTTTTGATCAAAGAGAGAATCGTAAATTTATTGCGGGAATCTCCAAAGATAAAGATGTTTTGGATTGTTATTGTTATAATGGTGGTTTTGGCCTTAATGCCAAAAAAGCTGGAGCTAAATCAGTTACTTTCATTGATAGCTCAAAAGAAGCTTTACTAAAAGTTTCAGAAAATGCCAAGTTAAATAATTTAGAAGAAAATTGTAGTTATATCGAGGCTAAAGTTTTTGATGAATTGGAAAATCTAGAAAAGTCAGGAATGCAGTTTGATGTTGTAATTCTTGATCCGCCAGCTTTCATTAAAACTAAAAAAGATTTTTTTTCTGGCATAAGAGGTTATGAAAAGTTAGTTAAAATGGGAGCAAAATTAGTTACTAAAAATGGTTATTTATTTATTGCCAGTTGTTCTCATAATGCTTTATTAAAAGATTTAATTTCCGCTAGTGGAACAGGAATTAATAAAGCTGGAAGAGAAGGAAAAATTATCCGAACTTTTGGTGCTGGAATCGATCATCCAATTCATCCATTTTTACCGGAAAGTGAATATCTAAAATCAATTACTTATAAGTTAGATTAAAATCAATCGGAATATAAAGGTGATAATTTTACTAAGGTTTTAAAATCTAATAAAACATCAAGTATTGATGAGAAATAATTAGCTAGATTTAGTAATTTTTAATTTACAGCATTTCACCAATCTTTTTAGTCTTTAGTAATTCTCTGGCTTTTTCATATTTAGCATCATGCCAAAAAATTAAACAGCCATTACATCCTTTTCCACAACACCCTTCAGTTCCAATTCTAGGAGTTTTTGGACTTACTTCTTGGAGTTGGTTTTCCAGAGAAGATAGATATTTCTCTTTTTTAGAATTATATTTTAATTCAGTGGTATCACCCACTTCCATTTTTTGAGATTGATCGTGAAGAATTAAGCGGTTTTTTTCGCTTTCATCTAAAGATTTTTCTTTTCTAATTAAAGTTAGTGGAGGAAGTGATTCTTTTAATTTAGCCTGATCTTCCAGATGAAAAAGCTTGGATGAAATTTTGAATTTTGGTTTTAATCCTGGATTTACAACTTTTACTTTTTCACCATTTTCGATATTTTCAAATTCATAAACTCGCAGCAAAATAACTTCAGTACTGCCAGGAATTAAAAATTCCAAAACATCACCGGATTCAATCCGATTTTTAACATCCAAAATAATATCATCACCAAACCAAGCAGAGACTCTTCCGGCATATTCATAAAAAGAAGATGATTTTGTACTGTCATAATCATGGGCTAAATTAGTTAATCTGCCATCATGAAAAGCCAAAGTATAACCACGATTAGCAATGGAATTTAATTCATCCATATATTTATTGGCATTCCAATTTTCTGGATCTTTGTAGTAATTATCAATGGCCACGCGATAAGTTCTAGCAACTGTTCCAGCATAATATTCAGTTTTATTTCTACCTTCAACTTTAAGAGAATTTATGCCAATTTTTAAATATTCATCTAATTTGGGCATTAAACATAAATCCTTGGAATTAAGAATATATGAGCCATGAACATCTTCTTCAAAAGGCATGAATTCACCTGGACGAATTTCTTCTTCTAAAAAGAAATCAAATAAATCTTTATTTTGATCGGTAATTTCAATTTCATGTTCGGTGTTATCTTTTAATTTAATTTTTAATTTGTAACCCCATCTACAACTATGAGCGCAACTGCCTTGATTGGCACCTCGTTCTGACATAAAATTGGAAAGTAAACAACGACCAGAATAAGTCATGCACATAGAACCGTGAACAAACGCTTCTAATTTAATGTCTGGACATTTTTCGCGAATTTCTTTGAGTTCTTCAAAAGAAACTTCGCGTGCTAAAACAACTAAACTTGCGCCCTGTTCTTGCCAAAATTGTACGGATAACCATGAACAAACATTGGCTTGAGTAGAAATATGAAGCTCCAATTCCGGTGCAGTTTTTTTAACAAAATTAAACACTCCGGGATCGGCAACAATCAAGCCATCAGGCTTAACTTTTCTAACCGTTTCAATATATTCTGGAAGTTTTTCAATATCCTTATTATGAGAAAATAAATTGAGAGTTAGATAAACCTTGGCATTTTTTGAGTGAGCATATTCAATTCCTTCTACTAAATCTTCCAAAGTAAAAGATGATTTGGTGCGTAGCGACATATCTGGTGTGCCGCAATAAACTGCATCTGCACCATACATAATTGCCGTTTTAAGCCTATCTAATGAGCCAGCTGGCAATAATAATTCAGGTTTTTTTGCCATATTTACTTCTTAAAAATCATTACATAATTAACATCAAGATTATCAGAAATTTTCCAATTGTCTTTTAAAAGGTTATACTCAAATCCATTAGATTTGATTAAATTAAGATTATTTTGAGAGGCAATTTTATAAATTTCTGAAGGCTTTAAAAAACTTTTCCAATCATGAGTTCCGCGAGGCAGCCATTTAAGCACATATTCGGCACCGATAATTGCTTTAAGATACGATTTTACAGTTCGGTTTAATGTGGCAACAAACATTAATCCGTTTGGTTTTAAACAATCACTGGCGGCCGCAATAAAATTATTTACATTGGCAACATGTTCAATAATTTCCATTGCTAAAACTGCATCAAATTTTTCTTCAGAATTCGCTAATTTTTCAACATCAATATGACGATAATCAATTTTTAACCCAGAATTAGTAGCATGAATTTTTGCAGCCTCAATATTTTTTTGGCCAGCATCGATACCAGTCATGTTAATTCCTAATTTAAATAAAGGTTCAGTAAGTAATCCTCCACCGCATCCAATATCTAAAATTTTTAAATTTTTTATTTCATTAAAATGACTGACTAATGTATCACGAATATAGCCGATTCTGATTGGATTGAATTTATGTAATGGTTTGAAACTACCTTTTTCATTCCACCACTGATCTGCAATACTGGTGAATTTTTCAATTTCGGCTGGATTTATTGTTGTGTTCATAAATAGTTCCTAAATAAACTAATTAGATGTTGGCTCGTAATTATAATTTTCCTGATCGGCCATCCAATCATCTTTAATTTTTACAAATAAAAATAGATGAACTTTGGCATTAACTAATTTACCAATATCTTCTCGGGCTTCGCTGCCAATTTCTTTAAGCAAACTACCTTTTTTACCAACTACAATCATTTTTTGGCTTTCTTTTAGAACGTAAATAGTTTGATGAATTTTAACATCGCCATTATTTAAATTTTCCCATGAATCGGTTTTAACGCAAAGCGAATAAGGTAAATCTTGATATAATTTTACAAATAGTTTTTCTCGGGTAATTTCTGAAGCAAGAAATTTTAATGGAGCATCAGAAATATCATCAGGATTAAACTGCCAATCACCTGGCTTGGCAATTGATAATAAATATTTTTTTAAATCCACCACACCATCACCGCTTAATGCCGAAATTACAAAAATTTTATCTAAGCCAAGTTCAATAAATTTAGACATCATTACTAAAAGAGTTTCCTTTTGTACTAAATCAACTTTGTTAATGACAATGATTGGCTTGATTTCATGCTTAGTTAAATCTTCTAAAATTTTTTTAATATTTACCGCAAAACCTTTAGTGGCATCAACTAAAAGACAGCAAATATCTGCTTCACGAATGGCCTGCCAAGCAGATTTAACAATTAATCTTTCCAGTAAACGCTCTTTGCTTGGCAAAAATAATCCAGGCGTATCGATAAAAACTAATTGAGTATTACCCTCTGCCATAATGCCTTTGATGGCATTTCTGGTAGTCTGAACTTTTGGTGAAACAATTGAAACTTTTTCTCCAACCAAAAAATTAGTTAAGGTTGATTTTCCAGCATTAGGAGTGCCAAGCAGGGCAATAAAGCTGCATTTTTGTTCTTTATTTACCATTTATTTCCGATTGTAATTCTTCAGCTATTAAAAATGCCAATTCTAAGCTTTGTGATGAGTTAAGTCTTGGGTCGCAGTGAGTGTGATAGCGATCTTTTAAATTGGTTTCAGAAATTTCCTGATTTCCACCTAAGCACTCAGTAACATTTTGACCTGTCATTTCAAAATGAATACCACCAGCATTGGTTCCAATTCCTCGATGAATTTGAAAGAATAATTTAATTTCAGCTAAAATATCGTCAAATTTTCTAGTTTTATAACCATTGGAAGATTTGATAGTATTGCCATGCATAGGGTCACAAGACCATAAAACATTACGCCCTTCACTTTTTACTAATTCAACTAATTTTGGTAAATGACTTTCGATTTTACCTGCTCCCATTCTTGAAATTAAGGTAATGCGGCCGGCTTCATTAGTTGGATTTAAAATATCAAGAAGCTTGATTAAATCATCACCAGAAATGGTTGGACCAACTTTAAATCCAATTGGATTTTTAATGCCTCGCATAAACTCGACATGAGCTTCATCCGGAGATCTGGTTCTATCACCAATCCACAACATATGAGCGCTTAAATCATAATAATCACCACTAATCTTTCTGGTAAATGCTTGTTCATAGTTAAGCAATAAAGCTTCGTGAGAAGTATAAAACCTTGCACTTTTTAATTGAGTCATTTCACCGGAGTTTAAACCGCAGGCATCCATGAAAGATAAAGCCTGATTAACATCGCTAATCAACATTTCAATATCATGTTTTTTATGATTCAAATTTAGAGCAAATTCTTCATTCCATTTATTAATATTTTTTAGATCAGCATAGCCACCAATTGCCAAAGATCGAATGTGATTTAAAGTTGCGGCAGAATGAAAATAAGCCTCAATTAGTTTTTTAGGATTACACTCTCTGGCTTCTTTGGTAAATTCGATTGAATTAATGATATCACCGCGATAACTTGGCAAAGTAACTCCATCAATAGTTTCAAAATCATCTGACCTTGGTTTAGCATATTGACCAGCAATTCTGCCAACTTTAACTACCGGCTTTTTAAGCCCATACATTAAAGCTACGGTCATTTGTAAAATGGTTCTAAAAAAACTTTGAACATTGTAATAATTAAACTCAGCAAAACTTTCAGCACAATCGCCACCTTGCAACAAAAAGGCTTGACCATTTGCGGCTTTGGCTAATTCAGTTTTTAAAGTATTAATTTCATCAATAGAAACTAGTGGGGGAAAAGCGGCTAGGGATCTCTCTGTATCTTTTAATTGGTGTAAATCATTATATATAGGCTGTTGCTTGATAGGAAATTTCCTCCAAGAATCAACATTCCAAGTTTTACTCATATTTAATAATCAAATAAACTTATTGAAAATGCTTTCGCGAGGCCTTATATTCTGTACAAATAAACAAAATTGTCAAATCATCTCTT
>CAMDAI010000101.1 GCA_945888585.1 Rickettsia typhi
ATCGGCTCACCCGTTTCTGGATCAAAACCCGTTTGTACTTTTCTGGTTAAAGTTTCTTTGCTCTTGATTGCCTTATAAATTTTTTCATTATATCCAGCAATATTACGCACATTAAGACTAGACATTAAACGATATCTCTCTTCCATTTCGTGAACTACCCATTTTAGTGCCACCACCGCCCTTCCAGGCTCGGTTACAACCGGTGCCAAAAGATGAGGAATTCCATCATAAATGGAAAGCTCCAGCATTTTTGGATCAATCATGATAAATTTACACTCATCGGGTCTTAATTTATAAAGCAGCGATAAAATCATAGCATTAACACCCACTGATTTTCCCGATCCTGTGGTTCCAGCAATCAATAAATGTGGCATTTTAGCTAAATCAACAATAATTGCTTCACCGGTAATATCTTTTCCTAGAATAATTGGAAGTGAAGCCTGATCAAATTTATATTCTTTAGATTCAATTAATTCACGCAGATAAATCATTTCACGCTTTTGATTAGGAAGTTCAATACCAATCGTGGTTTTACCAGGAATTGGAGCAATTCTGGCTGAAAGAGCACTCATTGATCTGGAAATATCATCAGCTAACCCTACTACTCTAGATGATTTAATTCCGGCAGCCGGCTCAAATTCATGAAGAGTTACAACCGGGCCCATTCTGACAGCAAGTACATTGCCGTAAATACTAAAATCTTCCAATACCTTTAAAAGCATTTTAGAATATTGTTCCAACTGAACTTTGCTGACTTTATTGACCTTACTTTCACCAGATCGATCAGTTAATAATTCGGGAGATGGTAATTGATAATCTCCATAATTATTCATGGATTTGATCATCTGTTTAGTTTTACTAACTTTCTGAACTAACGGTTTTTTTGATACCACCATTTCTTGCTCATTATCATATTCATCTTCATCATCCACATCTTCTTCAGCTTGCTCAATATTTTTATTTTCTTTTGCGATAGTTCTTTCATCCAAAAATATTGATTTTCTACCTAATTTTTCACTTAATTTACCAAGTAAAATCTGAATTTTTCTGATGGCAAAAATTCCGTATTTCTTAGCAACCAATATAAAAATTCTTGAAAGATATTGGGCAGTAACGAGGCAATAGCGGAAAAAATATTTCCAGTCTTTAAGGCTTATTTCAATTATTACCGACAATAAAACTAAGGAAGACAAAAAGCTGAGAATAAAAGCGAGTTTACGAGGTATAAATTTTATCTTGGACAAAACAAACTTACCATTAATGCCACCCAAACTATTAAAAATCCACCAATCCGGCTCACGTATAACAGCAAAAAATACCGCAAATGATAACAGGCAAAATGGGATCAAAATTAATTTTAATGCTAAATAACGCACCTCTACCTTGCTGACCATTTTTATTCCTAAGCTAAATAAAATTAGACACAGAAAAAATGCAGATAATCCAATTAGCTGAAAAAGTAAATCTGCAATATGAGAACCAAAAGCGCCCATCCAGTTTTTAATTTCACCACTAGTCGATGAGGTATTAAATGAAACATCAGAGGCATTAAAGCTAAATAAAGATAATAAAATGATAACAGAAAATACTACTGCAAAAATACCTAAAAAGCGGTTAAAAATTTTAATTAAAATAACATGGAATTTTTCTTGCCACATTTTGAAGTTTTATGTTATGATATTTGGTTAAAAACCCAGCCAAAAATTGGCTCAAATCAAAATCAATATTTAAGATTAATTACACTATAGATGCAACAGCAAAAACCTCTTTTAGAAGAAACCATAAAACTACAACAAATCGCTTCCAATCCTGCCAATTCCGTTTTTGTTTCCGCTTCAGCTGGATCAGGAAAAACTAAAATCCTAACTAATCGAGTTTTAAGACTTTTACTAACCGAAATTGATCCATCTAAAATTCTCTGTTTAACTTTTACAAAAGTTGCCGCTGCCGAAATGCAAAATCGTATTTACAATGAAGTTGCCAGCTGGGTTTCAATGACCAAAGAAAATCTACAAATAAAACTCTTTGAAATTGAAGGAATTCAGCCTTCTGAACATAAAATCAAACAGGCCAGAATTATATTCGCTAAGCTTTTGGAAGGCGATAAAGGGTTAAAAATCAGTACTATTCATTCTTTTTGCCAAAGCCTAATGCGTCAATTTCCAATTGAAGCACAACTTAGTCCTAATTTTGAAGTAATCGACGATAAAACCGGAACTCAGTTATTACTACAAGCCAGAAATGAATTATTAAAAAATGCCGTTTCCGACAGTATTTTAGCTGATAAAATTCAATCAATCACTGCAAAGTTAAATGAAAACAGTTTTTCTGAAATTATTTCAGAACTAATTAATAAAAGAGAAAGATTAATTTCTTTAAAAGAAAAATATTTAGATGATGAAATAATTTCTGCTAAAATTTACCAAATTTTAGGATGTAAAATTAATGATAAAGAAGAGGATTTATTAGAAGAATTTTTTCTAAATTTAAACAAAAATGACTTTTTCGAATTAGCTCAGATCTTAGAAAAAAGCTTATCTAAGAGTGATTTAGAAAATAGTCGGGCAATTATAAATTATTTGAATGATTCATCCGTTAACAATTTTAATTTCTACAAGGAAATTTTTATTAATAAAAGTGATGGCAGCAGCTCCAAGAGATTAATTACCAAAAAAATAGCAGAAAAAAATCCTAAATTAGAAGAAATTTTACTTAAAGAACAAAATCGTATTATCAATTTTGTTAACCGCTTAAGCTCACTAAGAATAGCAGAATCAAGCTCTGAACTCATTTCTATTGCCTACAAAATGCTAGATATTTATTCAAAATTAAAACAGCAAAAGGGCTATGTTGATTATAATGATCTCATTACTAAAACAGCAAATTTACTAACAAATTCTAATAATTCTTCTTGGATTAAATATAAGTTAGATGGAAATTTTGAACATATTTTAATTGATGAATCCCAAGATACTAACCACTATCAATGGAATATCATCAAAGCAGTTACTGAAGATTTTTTTAGTGGCCAAACAGCAGTAGATAATAATCGTACTATATTTGTAGTTGGTGATGAAAAACAGTCAATTTATAGTTTTCAAGGCTCTGATCCATCAATATTTTCAGATATTTATTTTTATTACCAAGAAAAATTATCATCAATTAATAGCGAATTAAAAGATATAAAATTAGATAATTCCTTTCGATCATTACCAGCAATTTTAGAAACAGTTGATTTAGTTTTTTCAGGATCTGAATATGAAAAAGCAATCAGTAAATTAAAAAAAGTTAATCATCTGGCCATCCGTAATTCGCATTTTGGTAAAGTTGAAGTTTGGCCAATAATTTCAGCAGAATCAAAAAATAAAGCCGAAAACAAAGATGATTTTTCATGGAAGCTTAATTTCGAACCCAGCAAAGAATATAAATCTAAGGAATTACTAGCCAAAAATATTGTTAAAACTATTAAAAACTGGATTTCAGAAAAGCGAATTTTACCCAGTAAAAAACGTCCAATTCAATATGGTGATATCACAATTCTACTGAAAAACCGCACTAATAATTTAGGAAATTTATTGGTAAAATTTTTTAGAGAAGAGCAAATTCCGGTTTCGGGAAATGATCGCATCGAAATTACTAAACATATAATCGTTCAGGATTTACTTGCTCTTGCTAAATTTATCTTACTTAAAGAAGATGATTTAAATTTAGCTTGTCTGCTTAAATCTCCATTAATTAACATCAGTGAAGAACAATTAATGGAATTATGTTTAATAAAAAATAATAAAAATATAACTTTATTTGAATCATTAAAATCAAGCAATCTTGCCGAAAAATATCTATATTTATCTGATGTTTTAACCAAAAATAATTTATCAACCTATCAATTATTTTCTTATATTTTAGAAAGTAAAAATGGTCGTGAAAAAATATTAAAACGATTTGGCAAAGAATCAGAAGAAATTATCAATCAATTTCTAAATATTTGCCTACAACATGATCAAAGTAAATTTCCAAGCTTGGGTAGCTTGGTCAATGATTTAGAAAATTTAGATCTAAAAATTAAAATTGATGTCGATAATGGGGAATTTGATGAGGTTAAAATTAGCACCATTCACTCCGCAAAAGGCTTGGAAGCTCCGATTATATTTTTAGCTGACAGTGCTCATTCATTACAAAATATTTATAGTGATAGTAATAAAATTATTTGGCATGGCGATTTTCCATTATGGAATTCTGGTGAAAATAATGATTTCATTAAATCTATTAAAAAAGAAGAACGTGAATTAGATAATGAAGAATATTGGCGCTTACTTTATGTTGCCATGACTAGAGCGGCTGATGAGCTTTATATAACTGGCTTTGATGGAAAAATTTCTCCAAATTGTTGGTATAATGTGATTTACGAATCAATTAAAAATAAGACAATCATTAAAAATAGTGAATTCGGTGAAATTTTAACTATCTATAAAAAAGAAGAAGAAAGTAACAATTATAATCAAAATTATTCAGAAAAAATTAAGGAAACGATTAATATTCCTGAATTTATAAAACAAATTCCACCAAAAGAAACCAAGCAAGAAACTATTTATCCTTCTAAAATTTTAAATTATAAAAATTTTCAATTTAAATTTGATAATCAAATTAATTTAGGAAAAATAATTCATAAAATACTGGAAATCGCCGTTAACAATAAATCAAAAAGCGATGATGAAAGAAAAATTTTAATTGAAAAATACTTAAAAGATAAATTTGCTTTAAATCAAGCTCAGCAAAATAGCATGATGAATCAGGTTTTAAATATTTTAGAAAATGAAAATTTTAAAGAAATTATAAAGAAAGATTGCCAAACCGAAGTTCCAATAACCGGTGAAATTGACGGAAAAATTATTTCTGGAAAAATTGATTTATTGGTTACTGAAGAACATAAAATAACCATCATTGACTATAAAACTAATATCAATCAGGAAAACCCAGAAAATTTGGCTAACAAATATAAAATTCAATTAGATCTATACAAACAAATTCTTCAAAAAATTTATCCAAAAAAAGAAATTCAGGGTCTTTTGATGTGGATCTAAAATTTCTAATTTACTGAACTGGTCTCTCGGCATTTCCTAAAGCGGGAGAACCTCCAAATGGGGTATAATTTTGAATACCAATTGGTGAAGTTGGAGCAGCAGGAGCAACCACCTTCTTTTCACTTTCTTTGGAACCCGGAACTGGTTTTCCGGTTCTCATTAACATATTATTATAAACGCAAACAATATCATTACCATTTCTTAAGGTAAATTGGGCAGCAATTCTTTCGACAATTAAATATTCTCCAGCGGCTCTAAAATTAACAAGTGATTCAAAACCAGAAGAATCAACACTGAAAATTGCTG
>CAMDAI010000102.1 GCA_945888585.1 Rickettsia typhi
TATTTTTTTGACTATCAACATCAACTTCAGAAAGTTCAATAGTTCCAGCCGCTCTAAACACATTTCCCAATTTGCTATAAACAATTTTGTTTTCTGAATCAGTTAGAGAAATGTTTGGTGATAAAAATAATTCATTAGTTGGAATTGAAAGACTATAACCTTTAATTGGCAATATATTTAAATCAATACCAACTCCTTTTAGTAAATCATTTCCATAACTCCCCAAAGTTGAAACATAGCAATTTCCGGTAAAAACACCCTTATCGGTATTAATTCCAGTTATCTTTTTATAATTAGTAAAGATATTTTTGATCTCAGTATTATATTCAAAATTGACATTATATCTGTTTTTGCAAATCCACTCTATAGCTTTTATAAACAAGGCCGGATCACCACTAGCATCATCTTTAAAAAAGATACCGCCAGCAAGTTTCTTTTCATCAAAAAGCTTGATTAAAGTTGGTTCTTTTTTAACACACTCTTCAGCATTTAATACATCAATATCACAACCTAAAGATTCTTGAAATTCCGCTTGTTTTATGGCTTTAATAAAACTTTTTTGGTTTCGATAAAAATGTAATATACCGTCATTTTTATAATGAAAATCAATTTTTTCTTCCTTTAAAATCATAGCCAAATTATCTTTGCTATAAGAACCAATTCTAAGAATCTTTTCAGAAATATCTTTGCTTTTAGAACTTCTGGAATTGCTAATGAATTTTAGCGCCCAATTAAGAAATTCTTTATTTTTTAGATCGGAAAATGATATAAATGACTTTCCTCCCAAAATTGATTTGAGCATGAATTGAAGTGAGGTTTTTGAATTCCATGGCTCAGCATGAGAAAAGCTTAATTGACCACCATTTGCATAGCTGCATGCCATGCCGCTATCTGAATTTTTTTCTAAAACCGTAACCTCATAACCTGCTTTAGCTAAGTAATAGGCGGTAGTTATACCAGAAATTCCAGAACCTAGAATTATAACTTTCATTTTTAGTTTATTTTTAGGAGATTAAACTCTAAATATCATTTAGAAAATACTATAAGTGCCAGATTAAAAATGTAAGCAAAACTTCGCCAAATGTTTTACTTAATTATAAAAAACAATTAATGAATAAAAATAATATATACAATATCCAATCCAGTTATAATTTTCTTGAAAGCCTATCTTTCTTGATTTTGAATAAATATCAAAATCCATCTGATCTTTCAAAGCTAACTATCCTACTTCCTACCAGAAGATCTTGTCGTGAAATTAAAAAAATTTTACTTAAACAATCTAAACAGAAAGCTTTAATTTTGCCTAAAATTAAAGCAATTGGAGATATAGATTCTGACGAATTTGACTTAGATTATTTGACAAATAATGATTTCAGCAATTCTCTACCCTGTCCCATGAAATATAACTTATTGCTTATCGAAGAAATTGAAAAATGGAATAATCAGATTGGACTATTTGGAAAAAATATAAATTCCGATCAAATTGCAGCAATAGCCCTGAAACTAAAAAATTTTTTAGATGAAGCTACTAAAGAAGAAATTGACTTAAACAAAATTGATGAGGTTGATGATGCAGAATTATCAGAACATAAGCAAAAAATTCTAAAATTTTTAAAATATTTTGGTGCGGTATGGCAAAATGACTTAAATAAAAATAATATTACTTCCACCGCCAAATATTATAATGAAATCATTAATTTTATTTCTAAAAACAAAGAAAAAACCTCCTTTTTTAAAGATCCGATTATTATTGCCGGCTCAACTGGAAGCATTAAAGCTACTGCCAATTTAATTAAAATAATTGCTGATGATCAAAATAATTCAGTAATTTTATTTGGACTTGATACCGATTTAAAAGAGCAGAATTGGAATCTGATTACAGAATTTCATCCTCAATTTATCTTAAAAAATCTTCTTCAATTCCTAGGAATATCACGCAATCAAGTTCAAAATCTGGAATTTAAGCAATTTGAACAAAGCAATTTGAAACGAAGAAAATTAACTTCTTATTCTACAATTCCTGCCGAAAAAACTGACAGCTGGATTAATATTGATGATCTGGATGAATCGGCGATCTCTAATCTTAGTTTAATTGAAGCTAGAAATGATTTTGACGAAGCTAAAATAATTGCAATTATAATGCGTGAAACTTTAGAAAAAAATGACAAGAATTGCGCCTTAATTAGCAATGATCAAGGTTTATGTAAAATGGTTAAAGCTATTTTACAAAAATGGGAAATTAATGTTGATGATTCTCATAATAATAATTTAGAGGATTCCAAAATAGTTAATTATTTTCTTGGAATTGGCACCTTGTTTGAAGATGATTTCAGTTCGATTAATTTACTTTCAATATTAAAAAATCCTGCAACCAAAATTGATCCAGAAAATTTAAAAAATCTTGAATTGGAAATTTTAAGAAAAATTAACGGCAAAAAAGATTTAGAATTTTTGGATAAAAAACTTAATCAGAGCTGGTTTAGCCAATTAAAATTAACTTTAAAACCATTCTCCGATTTATTTAAAAAAGAAAAAACCAGTTTAGAAAATTTAATTAAAGCTAATATAAAATGTGCTGAAAAATTAAGTGAAAATTCCTTTTATAAATTAGAAGGAGCTGCTGAATTCATAGAATTTATAGAGGAGATACTCAGTGAAAAAATTACCAAATCATTTTTAGTTGATGTCAAAAATTATTCCAGCTTCATAAAAAAGCTAATGGCAAATTATAAATTCATAAAAGAAGAAGAATTTCACCCTCGCCTTCATATTTTATCAACAGTTGAAGCCAGATTGATGAATTATGATTTAGTTATAATTTCCGGATTAAACGAAGGAGACTTTCCTGATAATAATTCCAAAAATGCCTGGCTTGGAAGAAGGATTTGTTTAGATTTAGGATTTTCTGATTCAAATAAAAAAATTGGAATTTCTGCCTATGATTTTAATAATTATTTAGGCAATAAAGAAATTATTATTACCAGATCATTTAACAAGAATAATTCTCCTACTATCAAATCTCGATTTTTATTAAAATTGGAAGCGGTCTTACAAGCAACCAATCTTTACAATCAGATTGATTTAGGAAAACATTATCATCAAATTTTAACAGCCATTTCTAATGTAGATAAAAAAGAAAATATTACCGCTCCTAAACCAAAACCAAAAATAGAAGATCGCCTCACTAAATTTTCAGTAACTGATATTGGCAAATGGATTAGAGACCCTTATTATATATATGCAAAGCGAATTCTAAAATTAAAACCTTTGGAAGTTATTGATAAAGAACCTTCTTTTGCTGAATTTGGTAATTTTATTCACAAAACTTTAGAAAATTTTATTAAAGATTATGAAGAATTTGATTCTTACTCTAAAAAAATTGACACCCTAATTAATAAATATGGCAAAGAAGCTTTTAAGCTTTACTTTCCAGACGATGAAAGCAAATTATTATGGTGGCCAAAATTTGAAAATATAGCTAAATGGTTTGTAAAAAATGAAGAAGAAATTAGGAAAAATCTAAAAACAAGTTACACCGAATTAGAAGCTAATCTTTTCATAAATGGAGTTAATATTACTACTAAAATTGATCGGGTTAATTTTTATCAAAATGGTGAGATAGAAATTATTGATTACAAAACTGGTATTGTTCCTGGTATAGGAGAAATAAAACTTGGTTTAGAACCTCAATTATCAATGGAAGCTATTATCTTAAGCGAAGGTGAAATTAAAAATTATCCAGAATTAAAAAACATTATTCCTATAAATAAAATTAATCTTTTGAATTATTATAATTTAAAAGGACGCGATAAGAGCAAAATCAATTCAGTTGAGCCTGCTCAAGATCTTATTTTTTCTGCAAAAGATGGAATTATTAAATTAATTACCTTATTTTCTAGCAAAGAAATGATATATATATCCTGTCCTAATCCAGATATTTACAAGGAAAATGACTATTGCCATTTAGCCAGAGTTTTTGAGTTTAGTAATTAACCCAATTAAATAAATATGTTTAATAATTTAACCGTTATTTTGGTAGTTTGCTTTTATTTCACGATACTTATGGTTTTGGGAGTGAGGGGTTACAGAAAAACCAAAACATTTTCTGATTATATTTTAGGAAGCAGAAAAGTTGGACCAATTCTTGGGGCAATGAATGTGGGCGCCTCTGACATGAGCAGCTGGCTATTAATGGGCATTCCTGGTGCATTTTATCTTTATGGAATGAATCAAATTTGGATGGTTATCGGACTAATAATCGGCTCCTATTCCGGCTGGAAAATCATTGCTAAAAGACTCAGAGTTTATACTGAAATTGCCAATGATTCCTTAACCGTGTCTTCATTTCTAGAACATAGATACAACGACACCAGTAAAATTTTACGGGTTATAACTGCTGCCATTATTATATTTTTCTTTACAATTTATATAGCTTCTGGCTTTGTTGGCAGTGCTAAATTATTTGCTGAATTTTTTAACCTCAATTACATCTATGCTCTTTTAATCTCGGCAATTGCAGTAGTGTTATATGCTTTCTTAGGTGGTTTTTTAGCAGTTAGTTGGGCAGATTTACTGCAAGGTTTATTAATGTTATTTGCCCTGATTATAACTCCAATCGCTATTATTTTTAAAACCGGCGATTTTAGCTCTACCATAAGCTCAATTAAAGCTACTTCTCCACAGCACTTAAATATTTTTTATGATACAAGTATAGTTGGAATTATTTCCGCTCTAGCTTGGGGTCTTGGCTATTTTGGTCAGCCCCATATTATCTCAAAATTTATGGCCATTGAAAAAATAAGTTACATTAAAACATCAACCAGAATTTGTATTGCCTGGATGATAATCTCTTTAATTGGAGCTGTATTAGTTGGTCTGATTGGTTATCAATATTTTATTGGTAGATCTCTTGAAAGACACGAAACTGTTTTCATTGTTGCCTCTGCCGAAATATTTCCGCCAATAATTCTTGGGGTTTTAATTGCAGCTATTTTAGCAGCAATCATGAGTACTATTAATTCACAAATTTTAATTTGTTGCAGTGCTTTAGCGGAAGATTTTTATAAAAGATTCTTTAGAAAAAATGCTGAAGATAAAGAATTATTAATTACCACCAGAATTTCAGTTGCAATTATAACTATAATTGCAGTGTTAATTGCTACAGATGAAAATTTAACCATTCTAAGTTTAGTTGCCCACGCTTGGGCTGGATTAGGGGCTTCCATTGGACCAATTATCATTATGTCACTTTTTTGGAAAAAAACTACCAAACTTGGAGCTATAGCTGGAGTTGTTTCCGGTGGATTAGGAGCAATATTTTTTTCTATTTATTTTACTGACAGTATCTTTTCTTATGAACTTTT
>CAMDAI010000103.1 GCA_945888585.1 Rickettsia typhi
TATATTGATTGCTGGTATTTATGATTTGCAACTTAACATTATATTTCTTATCATTTACCTGATTTGCATAGGAAAAATCTGGTAAGAAAAGGATTGTCACCGATAAAAAAATTACCAGGAAATTGAAAATTTTGTTCACGAACAAATGAGAAATTTAGTTAAAAAAATCAATATTTTAAAGTCTGCAATTAAGATAATAGCTTTTATTCTAATCTTACTTAATTTTTATGCAGTAAAAATTTTAAATGCCTCTGACCGCCCATTGGCAGAGATAGAAAGAGAGAGAAAGGTAATTAACAACCAAGAAATGGTTACTTCGGTTATTCGCTCAAAATTCATCAGCATTAAACGCCATAGCGGTATTATAGAATTTTTTGAAAATGTTATTATTGAAAGAGAGGACACCAGTTTTCTATCTGATAAAATGATTGCTTATTATGATGAAGAAAAAAAAGAAAAAATAGGAAATAAAGATGAGACTGGAATTATCAAAAAAATTGATGCTTTTGGTCGTGTTAAAATTTTTAATCAAGAAATTGTTGCAACTGGCGACACTGGATCTTATGATCCATCGCTTGGAATTTTTACCATTGAAGAGAATGTAATATTTAATAATGGTACTTCTATTGCTAACGGTAAGAAATTTATTTACAATATTAATACCAAAAAAAGTAATTTATTTGGTGAAGAAAGCCAGAATGGCCAATTAAAAGATAGTCGTGTATTAATTATTATTGGCGAAGAAGAAAAAAACAAAAAAAAAGAAAAAAATAATTTAAAATAAAAATGGGAAAAATTCTAAGCGCCAAAAATTTAAGTAAATCTTACGGGAAAAAAACAGTTATTAGAGATATTAGCTTAGAAATCAAACAGGGTGAAGTAGTAGGACTTTTAGGGCCTAATGGTGCCGGAAAAACAACTTGCTTTTACATGATCGTTGGTCTGGTTTCTGCCAATTCTGGCAATATTTTTCTTGACACTCTTGATATAACCGAAATGCCAATGTATCAGCGCGCTCGTTTAGGTCTTGGCTATTTACCTCAAGAAGCTTCGATTTTTAGAGGAATGAGCGTTGAAGATAACATTAATTCTATTCTTGAAATAACAGAATCAAACTCTAAAAAAAGACAAGAAAAATTAGATCAATTACTAGAAGAATTTTCTATTACTCATATTAGAAAATCTCATGCTTTATCACTTTCCGGTGGCGAACGCAGAAGAGTTGAAATTGCAAGAGCCTTAGCTACTAACCCATCTTTTATCTTATTAGATGAACCTTTTGCTGGTATTGACCCAATAGTTGTTGGCGATATTATGGAAATGGTTAAACACTTAAAAGATAAAAACATTGGCATTTTAATCACTGATCATAATGTTCGTGAAACCTTAGGAATAGTAGATCGAGCCTATATTGTTTATGATGGAAATATTCTAACTTCCGGCACCAAAGATGAAGTTATTAACAATGATGATGTAAAAAAAGTTTATTTAGGAAAAGATTTTAAAATTTAATCATCTATATCTTCATAAAAAATATGAAACTAGATACTGCAATTAAGAAATATACGGGTCTTAAATTCCTAAAAAAATCTCTTAATACTATAAAAATTGAGTACGCACTTCTTGATGAAAATCAAGAAAAAACTCGTGTTAATTATTTGAAAAATACCAGAGTAGCCAATAATAGTGTTGTTTTCAAAGGATGAAGGGTATTAAAAAATACCATCATATATCAAGATCGTTTTGACCATTATAATAAATTAAGATTTTTAATTAAATATATAATTCCTAGCTTTCCTTTTGCCCGGAAAAATATTATTTACATCAATATTACTGATGAATGGTGTAAAAATTATTGCCATTGGATATTTGATGCCTTGACAAAACTTATAGTACTTCGGAGATCTTATCCGGAATCAATAGTTATTTTACCAAGAAGTTATTTAAAAATAGGATTTGTAGTAAAATCATTAGAAGCTTTTGGAATAAGGTCAAAAAACATAATAACGATTAACAAAAAATCAAATTTAAAAGTTCCAAAATTAGGATTTATAGAGTGCGTTAATAATACAAATGATCTATTTGGCTTTCCTAATTATTATAACTTTCTTGAATTTCAGGAAATAAGGAAAACTATTATTAACTATTTTTCTAAGGATTTCAGAATAAATTTTGGTGATAAAATATATATAAGTCGAAATAATCCTAAAAAAAGTGGAATGAGAAGAATCACAAATCATCAAGAAGTTGATGATTTACTTAAAAAACATGGCTTTAAAACCGTTTACATGGAAGATTATGATTTTTTAGATCAGGTATCCATTGCCTCTTACGCTAAGTACATAGTTTCTCCTCATGGAGCCGGTATAACTAATGCCCTATTCATTAAAAATGACGGAATTCTCTTAGAATTAGTTGATAAAAACTGGATAAATAATTGCTTTGAAGAGATGTCCAAAAAAATAGGAATTGGATATATCAGACAAAACTGCAAACCTCAGGATGAAAGTAAAGCAATGATAGTCAGAGATATTATTGTAGATTTAGAAGAGCTCGAGAAAAATTTATTATCGTTCAAATAACTTCGAATCTTAAATAAGCAAGCGCACATAAAGCACGCTCGCTTAAAAATTAAAATCCATGTTTTTTAACCAGAATTTCAGCAATTTGGACCGCATTTAATGCCGCCCCTTTTCTTAAATTATCAGCAACCACCCAAAGATTTAAACCACTTTTAACAGTATCATCCTTTCTAAGTCTGGAAACATAAACTGGGTCTTTGGTAGTAACTTCAATCGGAGTAGCATAACCATTTTCTTCAATACGATCTAAAATTAAAACGCCATCAGCTGCTTCTAAAGCTTTTTTAGCCTGAGCCACAGAAATTGGTCTCTCAAACTCAACATTGATTGCTTCTGAGTGAGAAACGAAAACTGGTACACGCACACAAGTTGCAACTACTTCAATTGAATCACCCATAATTTTTTTAGTTTCAACATTCATTTTCCATTCTTCTTTAGTAAAACCATCTTCCATAAATACATCAATATGAGGAATTACGTTGAAAGCAATCCGTTTAGGAAACTTCACTGGCTTCATTATATCGTTTTGATAAATTTTTCTGGTAGAATTAAAAAGCTCATCCATAGCTTCTTTACCAGCACCAGACACAGATTGATAAGTTGAAACCACAATTCTTTTAATTTGAGCTAAATCATGTAAAGGCTTCAAAGCAACAACCATTTGAATAGTTGAACAATTTGGATTAGCAATAATGTAAGATTTTTTATAATCAGCAATCGCTTCTGGATTTACTTCAGGAACAATCAATGGAACATTTTTATCCATTCTAAAATGAGAAGTATTGTCAATTACAACACATCCGGCCGCCGCTGCTCTTGGGGCATGAATAGCAGAAACAGAACCTCCCGGAGAAAATAAAGCAATTTTAGTACCTTTAAAATCATAATCTTCCAGGGCTTTAACTGTTAAAACCTTTTCACCATAACTAACTTCTCTACCTACTGAATTTCTGGAAGCCAAAGCCACTACTTCAGTTGCCGGAAAATTTCTTTCCGCCAGTATTGCTAAAATTTCACGACCAACATTACCGGTTGCACCAGCAACAGCTATTTTTCTTGTCATTTTAAAAATTATTGTTCTTTAATTACATTTTATAGTTAAAAAGGGAGTGGAAATATAGTTTATTTAAAAAAAAAGTCAAAATGAATAAGATAAAAATTTTTCTGATAGCAGGCGAACCATCCGGTGACGTTCTTGGTGGCAAGTTAATTGCAGCAATTAAAAAACAACTTGGCAACACAAAAGAAATTGAATTAATTGGTGTCGGCGGCCCCAAAATGGACGACCAAGGCCTAAAATCAATTTTCTCAATCAATCAATTATCCTTAATGGGCTTTGCCGAAATCTTACCTCACATCCCAAAATTACTAAACTTAATTAAAAACACTGCCAATCTAATTATTCAAGAACAGCCTGATTTGGTTATAACAATTGATGCACCCGATTTTTGTTTTCGGGTTATTAAAAAAATAAAAAAAAATCCCGCCGCAGATAAAATTAAAAAAATTCACTTCATTGCTCCAACTGTTTGGGCATATAGACCAGGACGCGCTAAAAAAATTGCTAATTTATTTGATTTACTCTTAGTTATTCTTCCTTTTGAACCACCCTATTTTGAACGCCATGGCCTAAAAACAATTTTTATCGGCCATCCAATTGTAGAAGATGTGATTAAATCCGAAGGCACTGATTTTAGAATTAGACATAAAATTAAAACTGATGATATTTTAATCTGTCTAACTCCAGGAAGCAGATCTGGCGAAGTTAAACGTATTTTACCGGAAATGATCGGAGCCATTAATATTCTGGCAAAAAAATATCATAATCTAAAAGTGGCCATTCCTGCACTTGATAAAACTTATGAGATAATTAAAGAACATTTAGCAGAATTTAAAGTAGGAACGATTCTAACTAATAAAAGTGAAAAAAATGAAATTTTTTATGCTTCAAATTTTGCCATTGCTAAATCCGGCACTAATACAATTGAACTAGCCATTGCCAAATTACCAATGATTGTGGTTTACAGAGCTAACTATCTTACTTATTCAATTATTAAGCTTTTATCTAAAGTTAAATTTGCCAACTTAATTAATTTAATTTTAAACAAGGAAATAATTCCTGAAATGATTCAGCCCAATTGTAAAGCAGAAAAATTGGCTAAAAAATTAGATATATTAATTAGCAATCCAAATGCAGGAGAAAAACAAATTACAGAAAGCGAACCTGCCCTAAAGCTTCTTGGACTTGGATCAGAACAAAAATCCAGCGATAAAGCCGCTAAAGCAATTTTAGAGTTGATAAATTAATCAGCAAATTTTTAGTAAAATAAGTAAAATACAAATTTATTGCTATTTAAACTTTAAATATCTAGTTAGTGAAACCGTACTTTGTAAAAATAAATCAAAATATTAGAAAAAATATTGCAATTCCAACTCTAAATCGGATGATGATTGCAAATAATCTTATCTTGAAATAATTAGAAAAATATATGTCTAGAATCAGCTTCATTAATGACAAATTTTTACCACATAATGAATGTTTTGTTCATATTGAAGATCGTGGATTTCAATTTGCTGATGGCATTTATGAGGTAATATTATTTTATAATGGAAAATTAATTGATGGCAATTGGCATTTAGAAAGATTGTTTCGTTCATTAAATGAAATTGATTTAAAATTTAATAAAAACAAAGAAGAAATAGAAGCCATTATTTTAGAATTATTTAAAAAAAA
>CAMDAI010000104.1 GCA_945888585.1 Rickettsia typhi
ATTTTCAGTTAGAGTTAGAATGAATTCTTCACCAATTGCTAAATCTTCAATTTGTTTCTGAGGAAGTTCAGAACCTTTAACTTGTGGAATATCTTTTTTAGTTACAAGTAGGCTATCGCTTGGATTTTCATTGAGATTTTTATTAAAGACCAAAGCTTCTTTAATGGCAATTCTGGTTTCGACAGGAATTTTTAGATATTTATCTTTAATTTCCATATCGGCTTCCGAATGGTTTAATACTGACATGGCGATAACTTTATTATTTTTATCTAATCTAACGCCACGCACACCAGTTGAATTACGGCTTTGGAAAACGCGCAATTTTGAAACTGGGAAGCGGATACATTTACCATCTTTAGTTGATAATAAAATATCATTTTTCTCGGTACATAAATTTACTCCAATTAGAGAATCTTTATCTTCAAGCTTCATGGCAATTTTACCCGATGATCTAATATCGGCAAATTGATCCATAGAGTTTCTTCTAACATCACCGCTAGCAGTTGAAAAAATTATGCTTAAATCTTTCCAGCTCTCTTCATTTTCCGGTAACGCTAAAATGGTGCTGATTTTTTCATCTTGTTCGATTGGCAATAAATTTACCAATGCCCTTCCTTTAGCTTGGGGATTACCTAATGGAAGTTTGTAAACTTTCATTTTATAGGCTTTACCACGACTAGAGAAGAAAAGTAGGGGAGTGTGGGTGTTGGCCACAAAAATATCGGTAGTAACATCTTCATCACGAACTTCAATACCACTTCGGCCTTTTCCGCCACGTTTTTGAGCTTTATAAGTAGCAAGAGGAACACGTTTGATATAACCATTCATGGTTCCAACCACAACCATATCTTCTTTTGGAATTAAATCTTCAATATCAACTTCAAATTCACTATCTTCAATGGTTGATTTTCTTGGAGTGGCAAATTCTTCTTTAACTTGTTTTAATTCATCTTTTACAATTCCCATCAATTTATTACGATCAGAAAGAATTGACAAATATTCAGCAATTTCAGCAGCCAGAGCTTTTAATTCACCATCAATTTTTTCCATTTCTAAACCAGTTAATCTGGCTAGTCTCATATCTAAAATTGCTTTGGCTTGAATTTCAGTAAAGTGAATTTTTCCACCTTTAACAATGTTGCCTTTATCTTGAACTAATTTAATAATAGCTTCTACTTGAGCTGCTGGCCAAGCTTTAGCTAATAATTGCTCTTTGGCAGCATTAGCATCGGGAGATTTTTTAATTAAATCTACAATCTCGTCGATATTAGCAACAGCAATAGCTAAACCAATTAAAATGTGGGTTTTGTCTCGGGCTTTGCCAAGTAAAAAGTTAGTTCTTCTGGTTACAACTGATTCTCTAAAATTAGTGAAAAGTTTTACTACATCAAGAAGGTTTAATAATTCTGGTCTTCCATGGTTTAGTGCCAACATATTAACACCAAAACTTGATTGCAAAGTGGTGTAGCTATAAAGCTGGTTAATAATTACTTCTTCCATGGCATCTCTTCTAAGTTCGATTACCACCCGAATACCGTCACGATCTGACTCATCACGTAAATCAGTGATGCCTTCAATTTTTTTCTCTTTTACTAATTCAGCAATTTTTTCAACTAATTTAGCTTTATTAACCTGATAAGGAATTTCAGTAATAACAATAGAAACTTTGCCAGTTCCTTTAGATTTTTCAATTTTATGACGACCACGCATAATGACCGATCCACGACCAGTTCTGGCAGCTGATTCAGATCCGTTTCTTCCAAGAATAATTCCGCCAGTTGGAAAATCAGGTGCTGGAACAATTTTTAAAGCATCTTCAAAAGTTAAATCATTATTATCGATATAGGCTAAAACACAGTCGATAACTTCGCCTAAATTGTGAGGAGGAATATTGGTGGCCATACCAACCGCAATACCACCGCTACCATTAACTAATAGGTTAGGGAAACGGGCAGGGAGAACCTTTGGTTCTCTTTCATTGCCATCATAATTGGGAATAAAATCAACAGTATCTTTATCTAAATCATCAAGCATAGTGTGAGTCACTTTTTTCAAGCGAGACTCAGTATAACGCATTGCAGCCGCAGGGTCGTCATCAATAGAACCAAAGTTACCTTGGCCGTCAATTAAAGGAAGACGCATAGAAAAATCTTGAGCCATGCGCACCAAAGATTCATAAATTGCCGAATCACCATGAGGGTGATATTTACCCATCACTTCACCGACAATACGAGCCGATTTTTTAAATGGACGATTATAATCATATCCTCCTTCATACATGGCGTATAAAATACGACGATGCACCGGTTTTAAGCCGTCGCAAGCATCAGGAATGGCCCGAGAAACAATAACGCTCATGGCATAGTCTAAATAAGACTTCTTCATTTCAGATTCAATTGAAACAGAAACAATCTCTTTATTATTGATTATAGGGACAGTAGTCATTGGAAGTGATTATAATTTGAAAAAAGATATCAGTGAAAACCTTATGATTTTAGGAGTTGCACTTCTCAAGTGCAAGAGATTTGTTTTTTGGTATATGGTAATTAAACCAAATATTTTTTTTGTGAAGTTTTTAACGGTTCTGCACCTATAGGTGAAGGACTATGATTTGGAGATTCTTTACTGGATTTGATAAATTTATATAAATGAGTGTCATGATTATTATGATCCTTCAATTTATCATTATTTTTATCTAAAACAATATTCTTTTTATTATCTGGATAATTACGAAATTGATCCGTAAAGAATTTATTACTATTTTCAGTATCAATAACACCATCTTTATCATGATGTAATATGGAAAAATGGGGAAAAGAATCATCATCAAAATTTTCTTTGATTTTTTCCTTAATATCAGTGATTAATTTTTTTGTTCCATATTTTTTGGTAAGAGATGAACCAATTGCAGCAAAACCTTTAGTATATTTTGTTGCACGATCTGGCAGAGCATTTTGTAATTCTATAAATTTTACTTTCTTGAATAACTCTTTATTTTCATCTTCACCCAAAACAGAAAGAAATGTTAATGCTTTTAATCCGCCGTAGGAAAATCCTTCAATGAATATTTCATTACATTCTTCCAAGGTTGGTCTAATAGACTTAATGAATTTTCTCATTAATACCTTATTTTGATCAATGCTATTATCGATTGTGACATTCTTTGTTACAAATGCAAAACAATCCCAATTTGATCCTTCATCTAATTCTTGAAGATTTTTTGCCAAATTTTTCATAGCGACACCATCTTCATAACTACTACCATCATCCCCAAACCCTGGAAGTATAATATGTACTTTGCTTTGATTCTTTTTTATTCCAACTTTTGTGGCCTGTCCATGAAATATTGTTATTTGTTTATCGTCGGCGCATTTTAACTTTTCAAATTCAGGTTTTTTAGGTTCAGGTTTAGGTTCAGGTTTAGGTTTTTTAGGTTCAGGTTTAGGTTCAGGTTTTTTTAATGATTCTTCTTCAGATGGTTTCTTCTTTTTTGCATAAGCTCCGTTAGATCCAATAATCTGCTCAATTGCATTAGTCAATCTTTCTGCAAGCGAGCTATCTTTCTGCAATTCTGCTTCACTTTTTTTAGGTTCAGGTTTAGGTTCAGGTTTTTTAGGTTCAGGTTCAGGTTTTTTAGGTTCAAGTTTTTTTAATGATTCTGGTGTGTCAAATCCATGAACAGTTTGATCATATAAGATTCCAGTTATTTCTTTATTTTTTTTAAAATATTCCACTATTTCTGGCTGGGCACATTCCTTAGTAATAAAAATACTTCTTTTGCAGCCAAATTCTTTTACATCACCTAAAGCATCTTTGGCTTTAAAAATTGCATCTCCAGAATTATGAAGCATCTCGGATAATTCTTTCATAGCCTGATCAAATGGTTTACCACTAAACAGATCTGTTAAATTGATTGTTGTGCCATCTACATTTATTTCCGTTATCTCTAATGTGGATAATAATTTAAATTCGTCATCATCAAGAAACTTTTTATTATCAGGAGGGGTAAAAAATCTTTTTAATTCAGGAGAAAAAATCTCATTAATTTTCATTGAAATTTCTCCATTACGGTCATTACGAAAAATATCATATCTAAATCCACATCCTATATATGGTGTATTTGGTTTAGAATTAGCTTTTTGTGAAATTATAATTTCTTTAAATTCAGTAGAAAAAACCATTGGTTTTGGTAGCCATAGATTAGAAAATATATCAGGAGGTGTAACAGGAGATGAAACAGGAGATGAAACAGGAGATGAAACAGGAGATGAAACAGGAGGTATAGCAAGTGGAGCGAGTTCTTGCCGTGCTTTACCAATTATTTTCATCCTCAGATTATCTCGTTTTTCTTGAGAAGATTTAAATTGATTGTCAATGGTAGTAAAAGAATTGGCAAAGGCCAGTGAGGCATTTGCCCAGCATCTGTTCCCATATCCGACATAAAAATTTTCAGTTCCCTGCTGTGGTCCAGGAAGTTCAGTGCCTAAGGCTGAATATTTAACCACATAGGCTTGTTTTTTAAAATCTTCTATATCAGATTCTTTTACTTCTGTTCTGAGAGCATCATTATAATGATACCATCGATCATCATTTTCTTTTATATAGGCAGTGTAGTGTCCGCCGCGAGATGAATCACCATGATGAACAACAAAAGCGGTTACTTCATATTCTTTCCCATTATTGAATGTAACATTATCAAAATTTATATCTTTTGTAACTTTGTTTCCATCGTTATCAAATCGCTTTACACTGAAAGCCAGTTCATCTCTTTCTTCTGAAATATTTATTGATGTTTTTTTTGTGGCATTTACTTCAACTTTTTCATCATAATCTTCTTCAAAACCTTTTAAATACGCCTTAAATCCTTGAATTGTTTCTTCCTCTTGAGAATTACTAAGAATTTCAGAAAAACTAAAAGCTGTAATTCCAAAAAGATGAAATGGAACTGACTCTTGTGTTGGTAACGGATCTTTCAAAGGCAGACCCCCAGAAGTTGCTCTACTTTTAATAACATCATCATCAATTGTAACTTTAGATTCTAAAGTGATTCCCTCAGGAAATAAGCTTCCAAACAATGGATTTAAGAATTCAGCTGCATCCTGTTGAGTATATTTATCATTAATAAGTCTTTCTCTTAAATCGTCTTCTTTATAAAGAGCTATTTTACCCAAATCTTCTCTGAGCTTAACCCTTTGCTCAGGTGTGGCTTTTGCCATATTTTCCTGAATAAAAAGCATTTCATCTCTGATTAATTCTCTTCGTAAAGCTTCTTCATCATCTGGCAATAGTTT
>CAMDAI010000105.1 GCA_945888585.1 Rickettsia typhi
TATTCCCATTTTGTGGAATTTGACTGATTTGATATTTTCTTAATCCTAACAGATTTTGCTTCCGTATTATCCTTCTTTTCAGATTCAACTTGGCTGGTTTCGGCTAAAACATTTAAAATAATCGGAATAGAAAAGAAAAAAGAAAAAATAACTATCTTCACAAACAAATAGTGAATTATTGAGAATAACCGCCACGATTATTAAGTGGATAATTACTATATTCCCGATCACTCATTTCATAATCTGGTCGAATACTAATTTGATAACTAGGAATTTTAAAATCACGACAATGAACTGAATAAAACCCAAGAGCTGGAATAATCAACATAACTCCAAGAGCATCAAGAACACATCTGGCTTGATCAGCACCACCACGATTTTCTCTGACCGAATACCATGTTTCCAACGTAAGGCTAGATTTACCATAACCTTGCTTCATTAAAGTCGCATTGTAGTCTTTTTTAGGTTCAATATTTAAAGTAATCGGCGTTCTTCCGTAATAACTACCGTCAATATAAAGATCAGCTCCTGAAGGATTGCTATTAATTGAAACCGGAACTGTCGTCTTATTTGCAAGAGAACAGGACACTAAAGCTAATAGAGAAATTACTGATAGAATTTGTTTCATATATAATTATTTTTTCCAGCGATTATGAACCCAAAACCATTGAGAAGGATATTCCTTAATCCACTCTTCTAATTTTTCATTCATTTTTGCAGTTAATGTAAAAACTTCACCATCGGTTATATTGTCAGTTTTTTTAAACTCAAGTGGCTTTTCAATTCTAACTTCAAAAGCAAATTTCTTATTAACTCTAATTGAACGAGCCGGAATTAACGGAACATTATATTTCAAAGCTAATCTAGCCACTGAAGCCGTAGTCAACGCCTCTTTACCAAAAAATGGCACCAATATTCCATCACCAACTCTTTGATCAATTAAAATAACAACATAATTACCATTTTTTAATTCTTGAATTATCTGTTTATTACCCTTTGGTCCTTTAGAAATATGCTCAATACCTCTGATAGAAGCAGTTATATTATCAACAAAACTATTATTAAGCGGCCGATAAAGTATTTTTACATTTAATCCATTTTCTAATAATATTTTTGAGCCAATTTCCCAATTACCAATATGTCCGGAAAATATGATTCCACCTTTTTTATTTTTCTTTAAAAACTCAATATTTTTTTGTGAATCATTGTTAATACGAATATGTCTCATCAAATTCTTACCACTCATTTTGGAAATATGAACAAATTCTCCCACAATTCTACCAAGATTATCCCACATTCCATCTAAAATATCCCCAATCTGCTTTTCATCCAAATAGGGCATGGATAAACGTAAATTGTTTCTGGCTAATTTTTGTACTGAAATTAATTTGCCAATTCTGCGTCCAAGAAAACTACCTAAATTGGAAGATTTATCAACCCCAAGAAAACAAAATAAAAGCATTCCAATTTTTACAATTGCTACTTCAATATAATAGCGCGGCAATTTTAATTTATTTTTAACTTTGTCTAAAAATTTACTCATAAAAATTATTTTTGTAACAAACTAAGTATCGTTTCTCGAATAAGATCTGGATTATCAAACTCAATTCTAATATCCAAAAACTCAATTTTATCTTGATAATCAGGCTCAATCCTAACCCAATCTTTTTTAGTAGTAACTAGTTTAGCATTATTATCTTTGGCAAATGCAATTAAATTATTCAAATCCTGATGATTATATAAATAGTGATCGGGATATTGGATCTTTTTTATAATTTTTGCATCAATATCTTTTAAACTGTCAAAAAACTTTTTTGGCCGACCAATTCCACAAAAAGCAACAATATCTTCGCCAATAAATGATTCATTATTAATCGGAATAATTTTACCATAAATTATTTTTTTATCAGAAAAATACCTAGCTATATTGGATATATCTTCACCAATAATTATAACCAAATCAGCTCTTTTTGTTCCAAAGAAAATCGGCTCACGCAATGGCCCTGCGGGTATTAAAAATTCATTGCCAAAACCGTAGCCAGCGTCAACAACTAAAATTTGTAAATCTTTAAATAAAAATGGATTTTGAAAACCATCATCTAAAATAATTAACTGCTTTGTCTCCATTTGGGCAATTTTCTCAGCACCAAAAATTCGATTACTCGAAACAAAAGTATCGTGAATTTCTGAGAGAAGAATGGGTTCATCTCCAGCTTCAATAGCACTAGTCTCATTTGGAAAAACCTGCAAAAACTCATCAGATTTGCGACCATATCCATAGCTTAAATAAGCAAAATCAATACCCAGATCTTTTAATATATAACCAATTTCGATAGCCACTGGCGTTTTTCCTGCGCCTCCCGCAACTAAATTACCAATACAAATTACCGGTTTATCAACTTTTTTAGGAGTTGCAAAAAAATAACGCCAAATTACCGCAAAACCGTAAAGCCATGAAATGGGTAATAGTAAAAAAGAAATGAAGGTTTTTTTATGCCAAAATCGCGGAGCTTTCATAATTTCTAAAATAATAAATTATTCTGATCATCATCACCTTTTTTAACCAATTCTTTTGCTCCCGAAAAAACAGCGGCATCAAACTCTCCATCACTCATTTCAATAGAAATTATTTGATTGTTTTTTAATTTACTAAAGGAAGAAATTAATTCTCCATCAGAATTTTTAATCAAAGCGTAACCTCTTTTTAAAACCATTTTGTAATCATAACTAACTAGTAATTTTTCTGCCAGAGAGATTCGATCATGACTAGATTTTATGATTATCCATGCCTCTTGGGTAAGATTTTTAATTAAAAACTGTAACTTTTGTAAATGAGACGAAATAAAATCAGATGGTCTGGAAATAATACCGCCAATCATTGCAAGTCTTTGTTCTTTATTTTTAATATTATCAAAAATAGCTGTTGTAATTTTATATTCCAAATCTTTCAAGCGATCTAATTTTAGATCAATTAATTTATTTGGATGAATTATAAATTTAGCAAGAGCCTCTAAATTATTAGATTTTACCAGAGTTAAATTAGCGAAATAATTCTTCAGTCTTTTTTCAAAATTTGTAACTGAATCTTTGAATCCATTCAAAAGCGGCGTAATAAGTTCAGCCGCAGCACTTGGCGTTGGTGCTCGTAAGTCACTCACAAAATCAATTATAGTAGTATCGGTTTCGTGACCAATTGCTGAAACTATAGGAATTTTTGATTTAAAAACTTCTCTAGCTAAATTTTCATCATTAAATGGAAGAAGATCTTCAAAAGATCCGCCACCTCTGGCAATAATAATTACATCTGGATTTACCGCATGTCTATTATTAAAATATTTAATACCAGCAATCACTTCCAAAGCAGCAGTTTTTCCCTGCATGGCAGATGAATATACCAGAACTTGAGTTGGAAAACGATTTTCGATTCGATGTAGAATATCTTCAATTACCGCTCCGGTTGGAGAAGTTATAACTCCTATAACCTCCGGCCAAACAGGAAGTAGCTTTTTATGTTTTTGGTCAAATAAACCTTCTTCCAATAATTTTTGTTTTCTTTTTTCAATTGCCTGCATCAAAGCACCAACACCAGCAATTTCAATTTTATCTACAATAATTTGATAATTTGATCTTCCTTCATAAGTAGTCACCTGCCCTGAAGCTACAACTTCTAAACCATCACCAATTTCAAAATTAATCAGATTTGCCACATTACGAAAACACACCGCAGAAATTAAAGAAAATTCATCTTTTAAAGAAAAATATACATGTCCAACCGTAGATTTTTTAAAGCCACTGATTTCACCGCGAATACGAACATATCCGAATGCATCCTCAACTACTCTTTTGATATTTCGGGAAAATTCAGAGACGCTAAACTCTGGAATATTATTCATATAATCCAAATTTAGCTAAATAAAAACCCGCAAAAACTGCCAGCAACGAAAGCCCAACCGAGAACAATACATATAATATCGCAACCATAATCTGCCCAGCTTCAACTAATTTAAAAAAATCTAAGGAAAAAGCTGAAAAGGTAGTAAATCCACCAAGAAATCCAGTTATTAGCAATAATTTTGTTGAATAAGAAATTGCTTTAACCTGCTCCGAGGCCAGAATATAAAGTATTCCAATTAAAAATGATCCAAAAACATTAACTGCAACAGTTCCCAAAAAAAACTTATTTACAAAAAAAGAATTGATTGATTGCGAAGCCCAATATCTAGAAACTGATCCACAGGCTCCGCCAATAAAAACTAAAAAAAAATTGATCATATTATGAAGCTAATTTTTCTGCTTTAATTTCTGCTAAATTAATTCTTTCTTCTAAAAGATGGTTAATCTTCTGTGTATTTTCTTCCGAAATATCCTTATTAACCCAAATAAAATCCTCAAAAGCATAAACAATGTGAGAAAACGGTAAAGGTATTCTAAATTCATCCCAAGTTTTTAATTTTTTACTTCTTGAAACCACACAAGAAGCCGGAAGCAGAGGAACTCCAGAAATTTTAGAAATTGCCGCAATATGACTATTAATTTTACACTTCGGACCTCTGGGACCATCGGGAGTAATCGCTAAATTTAAACCACTTTGTAAACCATGAAATAATTTCCTAAAATTTCCTAAATCAATTCCACGACTGGTTTTGCGAGCTTCACCTCTATGATTACTCTGGGTTGATCCAGCAACATTAACAAAATCAAATCTACTCATGATTGATGATACAAATCGACCATCCCCATGCTTAGAAGCAAGAGCCATTGTATTAAAACTCGGTTCAGTTTTTTGAGCTTTTATGACCACAAACGGCATCATCATCAGACTATGATGCCACATACATAAAATCATCGGCTGTTTTTTCTTAATCATTTCCAAAACATGTTCATCACCAACAAAAGTTTTCCGACTACTGTAATAAACCAATTTCATGTAAAGAAAAATTATAGAACAAATAGCTTCTCGCACTAAAGCACTATAACCAACACTTCTAATTATTTTTTTAAACTTAGTTTTAACATCATACCATTCCAAAGGCTTTTGACGAGGCTCATTCGACATATTTTAAATAATTTTTTGACCAGTTGATTTCCAATCCGCAACAAAAGTTTCTAAACCTTTGTCAGTTAACGGATGAGAAACTAATTGCTTGAAAACTTTACCAGGAATAGTAGCAACATGAGCACCCATTTTAGCTGCACTGGTAATATGAATAGGGTGTCTAATTGAAGCTACCAACACTTCAGTTTTAAATTCCGGATAATTACCATAAATTTC
>CAMDAI010000106.1 GCA_945888585.1 Rickettsia typhi
ATGAAAGATATGTGGGAAAGTAAAAATTTGCCTGATTTATTATTATTTTTTGCTCTTAATGTAGAAGCTTTAGAAAGTTTTTTTCATGCCCATAAAATTAAAATGTTTTTGCTTTATTTGCAGGCAATTTTTCGTAAAAATACTCATAATGGAAGCAAGAAAAATATTCAATTTCACTATGATTTGGGTAATGATTTTTATAGGTTGTGGCTTGACAAAACAATGACTTATTCCAGCGCAATTTTTGAAGGTAGAGACCTAGATTTAAAAGATGCACAAAAAAATAAATATAACAGAATTTTATCAAAATTATCCGATGGTAAAAACATTTTAGAAATAGGTTGCGGTTGGGGCGGGTTTGCCTCTGAAGCGGTTGCTTGTGGCTATAATGTAACGGGGCTAACCCTCTCAAAAGAGCAGGAAAAATATGCTAATGATTTGGGTTTAGATCACTTCAAAATTAAGCTTCAAGACTATCGCAAGGAAAAAAATAAATATGACAATATCGTTTCAATCGAAATGTTTGAAGCAGTTGGCAAAGAATATTGGAATACTTATTTTCAGACAATCAAGAGAAGTTTGAATAAAGGAGGAAAAGCAGTGATTCAAACTATTACCATAGATGAAAAAGTTTATAAATCTTATAAAAGTAGAGTTGATTTTATTCAAAAACATATTTTTCCGGGTGGATTTTTACCATCAAAGTCAGAATTTATAAGGCTTGCTAAGGCTAATGAGTTGGAAGTTATAGAAAGTTTTGAATTTGGGTTTGATTATCAAAAAACTCTGCTTAAATGGCTTGAGAACTTCAATCGAGTTAATCAAGAAATTCTAGAGCTTGGCTTTGACGAGCAATTTATTAGAAAATGGCAATTTTATTTAGCTTATTGTGTTGCCGGATTTGGATCAAAGAGAACTGATGTGGTGCAATTCGTATTAAAAATTAGCTAATTTTTAAATTCTGTTTTTTTAATAAATTTAGGAAATTCTGCTGCTAGCATTAGGTTTCTTAATCTGATTTTGTTATTTTTAATTTCATTTGCATATTCATCTGTTAACTTATCATAGCCGCGAAATGCATATTGGTATGACATCAATTCTCCTGTTACAGGGTCATTTTTAAATTTAAATACATTAAATTCTCTGATTAAAGTAGGCTCATTTGTCCATGTAAATAAATCAATAACAGCTTCATTTTCTTCATTATTTTCAATCACTTCAAAATTAGCCTCAGGATTTATTTGTTTAGTTAAGTTCCCAAAATTATTTGCAAATTCCTTAGGTGATATATTTTTTTGATTATGATATATGTACACAGCAACCATATTTTTCCATGATTCCAACTTTTGATCTGATGGTATATATTCATTAATCGAATATAATTCATCCTCACTGACAAGCACAAGATTATAAGTTTTTTGATCAAATGAGGCGGTATAATTTGCTCCAAAAGATTTTGACGAAGTAAAAATTAACAATAAAAATATAAGTAATTTTTTCATAAAATTATATTTTGAAGTTTTATAAGTAAAATTAGTATGGCAATTGAAAAAATCCGTTTTTTCTCCAATTTTCTTGCCAATGTTCTTCTATGCATTCCAAGAATGCGAGCGGCTTTGGAGATATTAAAATTTACTTCTGTTAAAACCTGATGAATATGTTCCCATTCAAGATTTTTTATTGAAGTTGTTTGGTTTGGAATTGGTTTTTCAAAATTATTCATTTTACCGTTAAATGCGGCAATTATCATATCTGCATTTGCTGGTTTTGCCAAATAATAACATGCGCCAGATTTGATTGCTTCAATTGTGGTGGTAATGCTGGCATAACCGGTAACCATGACAATTTTCATCAATTTATCAAATTGGTGTAAATACTTTACCAATTCTAAACCGGATTCACCCGGCATTTTTAAATCTACCACAGAAAAGCGTGGATGAAATTTTTCTAAAATTATGAATGCTTCCCTAAAATTAGCGGCAATTTTAACTTCATAATCTCTTCGCTCAAAAGACCTTCCTAAACTATCTGCCAAAGTTTTATCATCTTCAACAATCAAAATTGTTTTGTAATCTTTCATAGATTTTTTAAAGGAATTGTGACGATAACTTTGGCACCATTTGCCAAATTTTTTATTTCTAGTTTTCCGCCGATTCGATCAAAAGTATTTAATGCTAAAAACAAACCCAAACCGCTGCTGTTTTTTGTTGTAAGATTTGGTTTTCCAATTGAATTTAAAATTTGCAAATCAAAACCTTTGCCTCGATCTTCAATGCCTATAATAATTTCGTTTTCCACTACTTTCACATCAATTAAAATAAAATTTGGAGATGCTTCTAGGGCATTATCAAAAATGTTAAAAAATGACTGAGATAAAATATTATCAAGAATAATTTCTTTTTCAATTTCTCCAGAAAAATTATAGATCAGATTTTGTGGTTTTCTGGAATTACTCCATTCCTTTATTAATTCGTCGAAAATCTTTTTAATTGGTGCTATTTTTGCTTCTTCTGCCCGCACTTTTCCAGAAGATGAAAGTATTTCTGAAAGAATTTTTTTGCAGCGTGTAAGCTCCGATTCAATCACTTCAACATCTTCAATTAAGCTTTTCTCGAGATTCATTTTTTTCCAATCACTAAGGATTACTGCAATTGTTGAAAGTGGAGTTCCAAGTTCATGAGCTGCTCCGGTTGCAAGCAAGCCCATTCGAATTACCTGTTCTTTTTCAATTGATTGTTGTTTAAGTAAATTAATTTTCCCATTTCCATCATTTAGATTTTTAATTATTCTGGTAACAAAAATCAGCAATAAAATAGCGGCAAATACATAACTTATTAACATTCCATGCAAATGCAGATTAAAAAAATCTCCACTTTCATGATGATGAAAAGCATGTAATTCCTGATAATTAAAGCTAAGCCAGACATAACATAAAATTGTCATCAATGCTATCAAACAAGCATAAATTGTTTGTAGCAAAATTGATCCGATTATCACTTGAAGTAAAAGCAACGAAATAAATGGATTAGAAACTCCACCACTAAAATAAAGCTGAGCGCTAAGTGCGGCAACGTCAAACAGAAGTTCAATAAATAAACTTTTATCGCTGATATTTTTCTGTAATTTGTAGCGGTAATAGCTGATGCAATTCATGATTGTCAGAATCAACAATACCAAAAACATTAAAAATAAAGGCAGAGCAATATGCAAAAAATAATGGCAAAATAAAATAGTTGCTACTTGGCCAAATATTGCAATTAAGCGCAGCCAAAGCAGTTGGAGAAGATTATTTCTATTGGTGTTTTGAGAAATGGTGTCTTTCATTATTTCATAATATTTTTCATCACGCTTGTGTTTTTACAGCTAAAAAAGTTGGACCAAAAATCAAAGATTTACAGCACACTAATCTTTAGATTAGTACTTATCATAAAAGGCAAATTATAAAAGTGCCTTGGACAAATTGTCTCACTTGGCAAAGTTTGCTTGTTTATAGATTATAACACAGTTAAGAATATTCAAAATTATTTAATTTAATTCATTCAATTTTATGAAAATTTTTAAGAAATATTGTTTTGCTGCATTTATTTTATCAATTTTTGTTTCACCAATTTTTTATTCCAAAAGTGTCATGGCTTGTGCTTGTGGATGCGGAGTGTTAAATGTCGGAACTAGTTCTTTGCTTCCTAATTGTGAAGGTGGAGTTGCTTTTTTACAATATGATCAGATGAATCAAACTCGCAATTGGCACGGAGAGCATAAATCAGATGGGCATAATCATGATAAAAGAATTGATACTAAAACCATAACTGCCGGAGCTCAATATATGTTTAATCGTGACTGGGGTGCTGCAATTCGTGTTCCATATGCAACGCGCTATGTAGACTTAACTCGCACAAGACATGGTGACATTGGTGATATTCGGGTTAATGGAATTTACTCTGGCTTCTTTGATGATATGTCAACAGGCGTTACTTTTGGTTTAAAATTGCCAACTGGTTCAACTTCCGACAAAGGATTTGAAAGAAATACCCAAATTGGAACTGGTAGCACTGATTCAATTCTTGGAGCTTACCATATGGGAACATTTGGTAAAGATAGTAAAATGGGATATTTTTTCCAAGGTTCTTGGGAGCGTCCTTTTATGAGACATCAAGGTTATACTCCTGGTTATGAAGTTTCGGGTGCAACTGGTGTTTATTACAATATTGGTCAAATCGGTTTCGCTAACAAAATTGCGCCAATTTTTCAATTTACTGGCGCAAGAAAAGGCAAAGATTCTGGCTGGGCTGATCCTGATCATAATCCAAATAGCGGATATAATATGATATTCTTTGCTCCTGGAATTGAAGTATCAGTTAAACAATTTAAAATTTATGCTGATGTGGAATTTCCGGTTTATCGAAAAGTAAATGGCAATCAGTTAGCTCCTCAAAATTTGTATAAAGTAATTTTGGGATATAATTTCTAAAATCTATGAAAAAATTCTGCCTGATTTTAGTTTTTTTATTGATTGCAATTTGCTCGATTGAAGCTTCTGAAATAAAGGCAGATCCTGCTCTGATAATTACCACTCTTGATGGCAATAACTTTGATTTGAAAGAAAAGCAAGGAAAGGTGGTAATTATAAATTTTTGGGCGAAGTGGTGCAATTCTTGCCGCAAAGAAATGTTGATTTTGGATGAAATTTATAATGAGTATAAATCCAAGGGCCTTGAAATTATAGGTATCAGCATTGATCGTAGAAGTCAGCGCAAAAAAGTTTTAGAAATTTCTTCTTCGCTTGCCTATCCCAATGCTATGTTTTTTGAAGCAAAAGAAATTAGCTTTGAAGAGCCAGATATTATTCCTGTGAATTATGTGATTGATAAAAATGGTAAGTTGATAACAAAAATAATAAATACCGATGCTGCTGAAATAACCAAGCAAGATTTTGAGAATATTTTGAAACCCTTATTAAATTTCGTAAATTGAATTCATGAATATTAGAAAATTATACATTCATTTGATGTGCTGCCTGAAATTTGTTGTAGTGATTTTATATCAGCCTTTATTGTGTTGATAGTAGTACTTGGTTTATTCTTGCGGTTTTCTATTGATTCTTCAGCTAGAATTTGATTTATATTACTCGGATTCATTTTTTCCATTACATCTTTTCTCT
>CAMDAI010000107.1 GCA_945888585.1 Rickettsia typhi
CTCACGTACCACTTTAATCGGCGAACAGCCGAACCCTTGGGACCTTCTTCAGCCCCAGGATGTGATGAGCCGACATCGAGGTGCCAAACGATTCCGTCGATATGAACTCTTGGGAATCATCAGCCTGTTATCCCCGGCGTACCTTTTATTCGTTGAGCGATGGCCCTTCCACACAGAACCACCGGATCACTATGACCGACTTTCGTCTCTGCTCGACTTGTCAGTCTTGCAGTCAGGCAAGCTTATGCCATTACACTCTATAAACTGATTTCCGTCCAGTCTGAGCTTACCATTGCGCGCCTCCGTTACCCTTTGGGAGGCGACCGCCCCAGTCAAACTACCCACCATACAGTGTCCTAAACATCGATAGAGATGTTCTAGTTAGAATTTAAAAAGAAGAAGGGTGGTATTTCAAGGATGACTCCACCTGGCCTAGCGACCAAGCTTCAAAGTCTCCCACCTATCCTACACATCTTATTTCTAAATTCAGTGTAAAGTTATAGTAAAGGTGCACGGGGTCTTTCCGTCTAACCGCAGGAATACCGCATCTTAACGGCAAATTCAATTTCACTGAGTCTACTCTGGAGACAGAGGGGAAGTCGTTACGCCATTCGTGCGGGTCGGAACTTACCCGACAAGGAATTTCGCTACCTTAGGACCGTCATAGTTACGGCCGCCGTTTACTGGGGCTTCGATCAGGCGCTTGCACGCCATCAATTAACCTTCCAGCACCGGGCAGGCGTCAGACCCTATACATCATCTTCATGATTTAGCAGAGCCCTGTGTTTTAGATAAACAGTCGCTACCCCCATTTCTGTGCCACCCATTACAGCTTGCGCTATAATGGGCCATCCTTCTCCCGAAGTTACGGATGCAATTTGCCTAGTTCCTTCAGAGTAGTTCTCTCAAGCGCCTTAGTATATTCAACCCATCCACCTGTGTCGGTTTTGGTACGGCTTATATGAGGGGGCTATTTCCTGGAAGCTACTACGCTGCACGTTCAATCCAATAAGAACATACAGAATAGAAAACTTCGTCACTCACCCTCAAGTTCAGGAATATTAACCTGATTTCCATCGGCTACGCCTTTCGGCCTTACCTTAGGGACCGACTAACCCTGCGCAGATTAGCTTTACGCAGGAAACCTTAGATTTTCGGCGAAAATGTTTCTCACATTTTTTATCGTTACTCATGTCAGCATTCTCACTTGTGATACCTCCAGCATACCTCACGGTACACCTTCGCAGGCTTACACAACGCTCCACTACCACTTATTACCTTAAGGTAATAAATCTACGTCTTCGGTATATCACTTTAGCCCCGTTACATTTTCGGCGCAAAAAGGCTTAATTAGACCAGTGAGCTATTACGCTTTCTTTAAAGGATGGCTGCTTCTAAGCCAACCTCCTGGTTGTTTTGGCCTCTTCACTTCCTTTCCCACTTAGTGATAATTTAGGGACCTTAGACGGTAGTCTGGGCTGTTTCCCTCTCGACAACGGACCTTAGCACCCGCTGTCTGCCTGCCATACTGTACTCATTGGTATTTGGAGTTTATGAAGGTTTGGTAAGTCTTTTGGACCCCCTAGCCTTTATAGTGCTCTACCCCCAATGGTAATCATATGACGCCCTACCTAAATAGATTTCGTGGAGAACCAGCTATATCCAGATTTGATTAGCCTTTCACCCCTAGCCACAGCTCATCACCTACTTTTTCAACAGTAGTGTGTTCGGCCCTCCAGTAAGTGTTACCTCACCTTCAGCCTGGCCATAGCTAGCTCATCTGGTTTCGGGTCTAATTCGCTGTACTAAACGCCCTGTTAAGACTCGCTTTCGCTGCGCCTACACCTCAACGGCTTAAGCTTGCACAACAAACTAACTCGCTGACCCATTATACAAAAGGTACGCTATCACACATTAAAGTGCTCTAACTGCTTGTATGCACTCGGTTTCAGTTTCTATTTCACTCCCCTTATCGGGGTTCTTTTCACCTTTCCTTCACAGTACTTGTTCACTATCGGTTGTTAGTTAGTACTTAGGCTTGGAGAGTGGTCTCCCCATCTTCAGACAAGATTTCTCGTGTCCCGTCTTACTCAAGGACACTAATGCTTTTTATTCTTACAGGGCTATCACCTTCTATGGCTAAACTTTCCAGTTTATTCTGATTATTACATTAATGACACTGGCCTGGTCCGCGTTCGCTCGTCACTACTAACGGAGTCTCTTTGATTTCCTTTCCTCCGGCTACGTTAGATATTTCAGTTCGCCGGGTTTGCTTTCTTAACCTATGAATTCAGTTAAGAATACTCCTAAGAGTGGGTTACCCCATTCGGACATCCTCGGATCAAAGCTTATTGGCAGCTACCCGAGGCTTATCGCAGCCTGTCACGTCCTTCATCGCCTACTAACACCTAGGCATCCACCAAGTGCACTTTAACGCTTTTTTGAAAAACTAGTTATATGCAGAATTAAATTTGCAAATATTTTGTTAAGATTTTACTCGTTTTTATACTTCAGAAATTGAAGTTAAAATCGGTATTCCTATAATATTTTGCGGTGTCAATTATTTATTCACAATGTAAAAACAACAAAAAGACATCTATTTACAACATAGAAATAGACATCTCCAAACTTGATTAATTTTTTAGATTATTTAATTCAAGCGGGGCATTACTATATGGTCATGATTTATTTTTGTCAATAGGAAATATAAAAATATTATCAAGATAGATCTGGTCTGGAATTAAAGGGATAGATCTAACAAAAAATTATTTAATTAATGCTAAATTATCACGATTAATTAATTCATCTTTGAATTTTTTTCCTAAAATCTTTTTTACTTCAGGTGTTTTTTTGCCAATTACTAATTTTGCCTCAACTGATGAATAAGATACCGCGCCAGAAGCAATATGATTATTATTTATATCTTTAATTGCTACTATATCACCGACAAAAAAATGACCGGAAATTTTTTCTATCCCAATAGGCAAAAGGCTTGATCCTTTTATTAAAGCTTCTATGGCACATTGATTAATGGCTATTTCGCCTTTATGATTCAGACAATCAATAATCCATTTTTTCTTGGAACTGATTTTATTATTACCAGATTTAAATATCGTATATTGAGAAGCAGACTTGATTGGATGATGAACTATACCACTTGCAATAACTGTATCACAATTAGAATTAAAAGCCATTTTAGCAGCAACAATTTTGGTAGACATTCCTCCTGTACCAAGTGAAGAAACTGCACCACTAGCCATTTTTTCAATTTCTTTAGTTATTTTTGACACCAAGGGAATAAATTTAGCATCTTTATGAGTTTTGGGATTTTTATCATATAAACCATTAACATCAGAAAATAAAATTAATAAATCAGCATCAACCATTTGGGCAACACGAGCAGCTAATCTATCATTATCACCAATCTTAATTTCTTCAGTAGTGATGGTGTCGTTTTCATTAACAATTGGTATTATATCATTTTTAAGTAAAGTATTAAAAGTATTACGGGCATTAAGATATTTACTTCTTTCACTTGACTCACTACCAGTCAGAAGAATTTGAGCCACATTAATTTTATACTTAGCAAAATAAGCTTGATATGAACTCATCAAGGAAATTTGACCAATCGCTGCTGCTGATTGTTTTTCTTCCAGAGACAATTTTTTATTTTCTATTCTATTTAAATAAGATTTTCCTAAAGCAATTGACCCAGAAGAAACAATGATAATTTCTAAATTTAATTTTTGACGTAAATATTTAATATCTTCTACCATGCTTTTTAACCAAGCGTTTCTAATCTTTCCAGATTCAACCAAAAGAGCGGAGCCAATTTTAATAATGATTCTTTTTTTGTCTTTTAATAAATCCAACATATCAATCTTCTATTATTCTTTTTGTAATGTATTTTCTTTATTAAAATCCGCCTGCAAGTCTCCCAACAAACTCCTTAAATCTTTAATATCCAGCTGTTTCATTGCTTGCAAGCCTCCATTTAATAAAACTGATTCTGCTAATTTAGAATTACCATTAGTTTCTGCAAGAATTGAAACAGCCATAGCTTTAATATAAGTTTCTTCCAGCAAATCTGGTGCTACCATCGATCTTGGATTTAAACTTTTATTAAATTCTACACCAAAAAATATAATTTTTTGATGTTGTTGCTGCGATAAATTACCTTGTTTTTGATTCTGACCAAGAGACAGCTCTTTATTACCAGAATCACCACTAGCAAGCAATTTATCATGCTCAGATTTGATTTTTAAAAGAATTAGATTACCAATTTTATCTTTAATGAATTGAATTATAGACTTGATTTTTATGGCTTCTTCATGATTTAAGTCATTCAAATTAATTTTCATACCGGTTTTACGATAAAGGTCTCCAATGTGATGAGAGCCTGAAGAATTTAGTTCTGCCAACAATTTCGGATCAAATATAGTATTTTGCCAAAACTTAGAATAACTTGATGATTGGTGATGATTATTATGTGGATTATCTGCAAATGACATTATTTAATAGCGCGCTTAGCTTTCGATTCAATAATTTCCTGTTTATAAACTTTATTTTCAATTATTGGTAACGGAATGGTTGATAGATCATCTTGACCCTTTAAAACATAAATACTAACCCGACGATTATATTTATTCTGCTTATCATTTTTAGTAATAATTAATGAATCTTCTTCACCAACCGATCTAATTTTCATTACTCTTTCTGGAACGCCATTTTTTATTAAATATTCTTTGGTCATCAAAACTCTTTCTCTAGCAATTCTTTCATTATACAATTCTTTTCCTGCACGATCAGCACGACCTACTAATAATATCCTATAATCACCATTTAAATCTTTTAAATAATCTAGAATATCAATCAAATCCTTATTAGAATCAGTGCTAAATTTGTAGGTGTCAAAATCAAAACCAATATCAAATTTTTTAAATTGTAATTCTTCTTTGATTTCCTCTTCTTTTACAATTTCTATCGGTTTTAAATTATTCATATATTCTTCTATCTCATCAACCAATTTAAAAAAGCGGATTTTGCATCTTGACATGTCAGATAATTCCCAAGGCTTTTTTTCTTTACTAATCCAACAATCATAAAGCATGGTTAAATGAGCTA
>CAMDAI010000108.1 GCA_945888585.1 Rickettsia typhi
GATTTTCCTTTAGTAGCAATTCGATCAAACAAAACTGGCATAATTTGCCCTTCAAATTTTTTATTAAATTCAGTTTGTTGTTTGGTTAAAAGCGCTTGTAATCTTGATAATCTCTCTTCTTTTATTTCTTCGGCAATTTGGTTTTTAGCCTCAGCAGCCGGCGTTCCTGGACGTGGGGAATATTTAAAAGAATAACATTGCGTAAAACCAATTTTTTCAATTAAGTCTAAAGTGTCATTAAAATCCTGCTCGGTTTCTCCAGGAAAACCCACAATAAAATCAGAAGATAAACCAATATCAGGAACTGCTTTTCTAATTTTTTCGATAATTTTAAAATAGTCTTGTCTAGCATGTTTGCGATTCATTGCTTTCAAAATATTGTTGGAACCAGATTGAATCGGCAAATGTAAAAATGGCATGAGCTGGGGAATTTCAGCATGGGCTGCAATTAGCTCATCATCCATATCTCTGGGATGAGAAGTAGTGTAGCGAATTCTCTTTATTCCATCAATTTCTGCCACCTTTCTAATTAATTTAGCCAAATTATAAACTTCACCATTAGCATCAGCACCGTGATAGGCATTAACATTTTGACCAAGAAAATAAATTTCCTGCGCCCCTTTTTTTACTAAACTTTGCGCTTCTTCATAAATTTTATCTACCGATCTGGAAAATTCTGCACCTCTGGTATAAGGCACCACACAAAAAGTACAAAATTTATCACAACCTTCTTGCACCGATAAAAAACTGCTCACCCCAATTTCAGATTTTTCTCGAACTTCCCGTAAAACATCAAATTTATTATCTGGCTTAAAATCCAAATCAATTTCTTTACTACTATCACGAATTACTTTTCCAACCAAATCAGGTAAACTTTGATAACTTTCTGGCCCAACTATAATATCAGTAACTGGCGCTCTTCTAAAAATTTCTTCACCTTCAGCCTGCCCCACACAACCCGCAACTGCCACAATCATTTTACGACCCTGCTCGGCCATTTTATCTTTTTGTTTTTTAATTCTGCCCAGATCTGAATAAAGCTTTTCCGCCGCTTTTTCTCTGATATGGCAAGTGTTAATTATTACCATATCGGCATCAATATAATCATCGGTATTTTCATAACCAACCGCACCCATCAAATCATTCATTCGATCAGAATCATAGACATTCATCTGACAACCATAGGTTTTGATATAGAGCTTTTTAGAAGTTTGTAATAATGAATTATTCATCTAGCTATAATAATTTATTTTAATTTAAAAAAATTCAGCAAAGACCAGTAATATTCGCCAATTATTTTATTTTTCAACTTCAGAAATAAAAAGTAATTAGCGAAACTAATTTTCCTTAGAAATCCGATGGTCATAGACTAGAACTTGACTAGCTAACTTCTCTGATTAACTTATAAAATCTAAATGATAAATTTAAATTTTAATAATAATATACTCCGTTTGATGGACTCGAAAAGTGTATTTCTCCTATCAAATAAATCAATCAAACTAATCATATTATTATTTTTTCTTTATACCGTCTTATTTCTATTTAAAAATAATGCCTTTGCCAATACAGCAGTTTACACCAAAAATGATTTTAAAATTAGTATTAATGGTTATCTTGACGGACAAATAGGTACTAAAGACGGTACACAAACACGACATAATATTTACGGTGGTTTTGCGATTTATGATAAAGTGAAAAACGTTCCTGTATCAGTAGCGTTGCGCGTTAATAACGGATCAAATGCTTCTGAAAGCTATGGCGGAACTGCAATTGAAGATGCTTACTTAAGAATAGGTGACGGACATACTGACAATGATGATCGCTTCTTGTCATTCAAAGAAGAAAGTATGGGGCGTCTTGAGCTTGGCATTACCGGACCAATAACAGAAAAACTTCGGGTCAGCAGCACCGAATTTTCACGTGGTACCGGCGGCATTTCTGGCGATTGGTTTCGTTATGTAAAATATAATCTTGATTCGAGTACCACTATTTTAAATCCACAAATGCCAATCACTAACGGCTTCACCACTTCAAGTTATGCCTCTACCGTTACCGGTGTTTTGCAGGATTACTATTCAGGATCGCAGGCAATAAAGGCAAATCTTTACTCTCCTAAATTTTACGGATTTTTAGTAGCGGTTGGTTTTACACCAAGTCTTTATGACCGTTACACCATAATAGGTTTGAAAAATTCTTATAACTACACAACCAGAGATCCAAATAATAATTTTAACACTAAAAATTCTATTTCTTCCCTTATTCATTTTGAAAAACAATTTACTAAAGATTTTCAATTAACCAGTTCACTGATGCGAGAGCATGGTGCCGTTACAAAATTAAATAATAATTATAATTGGACACCAAGAGAAAATCTTGATGCCTGGATGTTTGGTATTGTTGCAACTTACCAGAAATGGCATATTGGCGGTTCTTATTCTAGTTATGGCAACAGCTTATATTTTAAAGAAGATGGCACTGTAAATACAATGAAGCTTAATCAAAATGGCAGTCTTTCCAGCTTCTCCAAAGCTTACTTCTATGATTTTGGAATTGGCTTCTCCCAAAAAGATCAAGGGGTTAGTCTAACTTATTTTGCTTCGAGCTATTTAGATAATAATGTATCAAGCGTAATGCTATCTTTTGACAGATTCTTCAAACTCAAAAATTCAGCAATCCTAAAAACTTACATTGAAACCGGTTATGCCGATATTATCCATGGAAATTTCTATAATAAATCCAACAATATCACCAACAGTGAACAAAAAACCGGCCTAGTTTTTGCAGGATTACGTTTAATGATTTAAGAAAGAAACTCCAAAAATTCATTCATATTATTTGAAAACGAAAATGGCGTAAGAAATCAAAAATCAAAATATTTAGCGCTTGATGCAATTAATGCTGTAGACACTCTAGCTAGCTCCAGACTTACTTTAGTTCAAACTAAAAATAATTTACTAATTATCAAATTCGTTTGGATCGTGCTTTAGGCAATATTGATTTAAATGATACTAATTTTGCTGCCAACCAATTATAGTAATAATTTCAAAATTAGCTTCAATTTCTTCACCATTTTCTAGACCGTTATTTTGCAAATAAAGTTTTTTAGCTTCCGAAAAAAAATCTTTTCCAACAAATTTTCTACTGCGCTCATACATTATATTGCCTTCACCCATATTTTTTATATCTTTGGGCAATTTAAAAAAATCCGAATAAACCACATTGATATTTTCACTATCAGCAACCGCATCTTTAAATCCAGCTCGCTGCATTAACATTCCCGCATCTTTAACATGAACAAATGGAGCAATTCGCGGCGAAATTCCATTATATTTTTTTTGTTCAACTTCTAACAAAACTTCCCGCAATTGCCTTAAGGTTTCTCCACCAAAAAAACTGGCGATAAAAACTCCATTTGGTTTCAAAAGTTTTTTTATTTCCACAAGATGCTGCAAAACATCATTGATAAAATGCAAATTTAAATTGCTGATAATCAAATCGAAGGAAGCATCTGAAAAATTTAAATTTTCTTCATCCAAAACCACACCATTTTCCAAAGAATAATTTTTAACAAAAAGAGGTGAGGAATCGCTTTGAATTAACAATTTACTATTTTTTAATCTTTTAATTTCTTTTCCTAGAAAACCATCTCTAGCTCCAATTTCAAGAATATTAGTAAAATCACCTTTTAAATCCTCAACTCTTTCAATAATTCTTTTCGCTACCTCTTTAAAAAGAAAATTATATTCGCTAAAATTAATTGATGCCAAATCGCGATTTTGCTTAAGAAATTTGCGGTCAAAAATATTAGATACCACTATGAAACCCCATGAAAATTATACAAAAATTCTTTAAAATATTGGAAAGCTTTATATTTCCCAACACCTGCCTTATATGCAACAAAATAATTTCTAATGGTAATTTTTGTACAGAAGACTGGAATAAGCTTCACTTCCTGCAAAAACCAGCTTGTTCTATTTGTTTTCAACCTTTCAAGCATGAAATTAAAAATGGACTTTGCCCTAAATGTTTATTAAAAAAACCAAGTTACAATAAATTAATCGCCGTTTTTAAATACAATTCAACTAGCAAAAAACTAATCACCAAATTCAAATATTTCGACCAAACCCATTTATCAAAATTCTTTGCAAATTTAATGTTTGATCGATCAAAAGCAATACTTCCAAATATTGATTTTATTACTCCTATCCCACTTCATAAATGGCGTATTTTAAAAAGAAAATATAATCAATCAGCAATTCTGGCTCATGAAATTTCTAAATTATCCAAAATAGAAATTATTCCGGATTTATTAAAACGCGTTAAAAATACTTCACCACAAACTAGTTTAAATAAAAAATTAAGAACCAAAAATTTAATCAAGGCTTTTACTATTAATTCTAAATATGAAGAAAAAATAAAAGGAAAAAATATCTTATTAATTGACGATGTAATAACTACTGGAACCACTATTGAAGAATGTTCCAAAGTTTTACTCAAATCTAAAACTAATCAAATTTATATTCTAACAATCGCTAAAACTACACTTGATTAAATGATTGCTAATAGTTAAATTCTAGCTCAGGCAATAGCCAATCTCTCAATTCAAACAATATCAAAAATGATCAAGCAAGAATTTTTAAATAATATAGCTAAGGAATTGGAAACTTTAAAAACTGATGGTCTATATAAAAAAGAATATTCAATTCTTTCATCTCAAGCTGCCGATATTGAAATTGCTAGTCCAAATGGCAATAAGAAAGTAATTAATTTTTGCGCTAATAATTATTTAGGTTTAGCAAATGATGTAAAACTTCGCGAAGTAGCGAAAAATGCTATTGATAAATATGGTTTTGGCACCGCTTCAGTGCGATTTATTTGCGGAACCATGGATATTAATCAAGAATTTGAACATAAAATGGCTGAATTTTTAGGCTATGAAGATGTTATTTCCTACTCATCCTGCTTTGCTGCTAATAATGGTGTGTTCCAAGCTTTATTTGATGAAAATGATGCTATAATTTCAGCCAATTTAAACCATGCTAGTTTAATTGATGGAATCAGGCTTTCTAAAGCTCAGCGCTTCTTTTATGAATTTGATGATATGAAAGATTTAGAA
>CAMDAI010000109.1 GCA_945888585.1 Rickettsia typhi
TAAAGAATTCCCTTAGTTGACGCAACTACATCTTTCTTTCTCTTGTCAATGGAGACAGCTTTTCTAAGTGATTTAGCTAAACCTTTGAAACAAGATTCAACAATATGATGATTATTAATTCCGTAAAGATTTTCTACATGCAAATTACAGCCCAAAGCTGCTGCAAATGCAAAAAACCATTCTCTGAATAATTCACTATCCATTGAACCAATTTTATCGCGAGTAAAATTAACATTCCAAACTGGATAGATTCGTCCTGAAATATCAATTACAACTCTAGTTAGAGTTTCATCCATTGGCACATAAAAAAAACCATATCTTTTGATACCTTTTTTATCACCCAAAGCCTTTTTAACCGCCTCTCCAAGAGCAATCGCAGAATCTTCAGTAGTATGATGAAAATCAATATGCAAATCACCTTCAACTTTTAACTCAATATCAATCAAACTATGACAAGAAAGCTGCTCAATCATATGATCTAAAAAACCAATACCAGTACTAACATTGTGAGCTCCAACTCCATCAAGATTTACTTTAGCATAAATCTTGGTTTCTTTGGTATCTCTTTGAATTTCAGCTTCTCTCATCACTTATATAAAATTATTTTAAATTTTGCGCTACAAAATCCCAATTAACTAAATGATTTAAAAAAGTATCAATATAATTAGGACGGGCATTCTGATAATCTAAATAATAAGCATGTTCCCAAACATCCATAGTCATTAAAGGCTTAGCAGATGTGGTTAAAGGAGTCTCTGCATTCCCAGTTTTAGTAATTTTTAATTTATCATTATCTAAAACTAACCAAGCCCAACCCGAACCAAATTGGGTAGTGCCAGCATTTTTAAATTCAGTTACAAAATTTTCATAAGAACCAAAATCAGCTTCAATTTTTTTTAAAACTTCACCAGATGGCTTACCGCCACCATTTGGTTTCATTGAATGCCAATAAAAAGTATGATTCCAAACTTGAGCAGAATTATTAAAAATTCCAGCTTTAGTTTTGTCAGTAGCAGAAATTTTAATAACTTCTTCAAGAGACTTTTCTGCCAAATCGGTGCCTGCAACCAAATTATTTAAATTAGTAACATAAGCATTATGATGTTTTCCGTAGTGAAAATTTATAGTATTTTCAGAAATGTGTGGCACTAAAGCATTTTTAGCATAAGGTAATTCCGGTAATTGAAAAGCCATATTCGCTCCCTTTTTTATTGTTGGTTTGATTGATGAATTATTGGTAAGAAACTTGGTTTTGCATGCAGCAATTAAAATTCCTAAACCCAAAATTGAATTTTTAAGTAATTTTCTTTTTGACATTTGCATAGCTAGAATCTAAGAGTTTATTATTCTGAAGTCAATATCTACATACCATTTAAAGATAAAAAATGAATCAAAAATTACTTTCAGCTCTCGTAATTGCTCACAATGAAGAACATAACTTGGCAGATTGCCTTAGAGCTTTAAAATTCGCCGATGAAATCATCGTGGTTTTAGATAAGTGTTCTGATAATTCTAAACAAATTGCCCAATCTTATGCTGATAAAATCATTGAAGGATCATGGAGTATTGAAGGTACAAGGCGTAATGTTGGATTATTAAATTGCAATTCAAAATGGATTTTAGAAATTGATGCTGATGAAAGAGTTTCAAAAGATTTAGCTGATGAAATTCTCACAGCAATAAAGTTAAGTAAGCCATGTCGTTTCACAGTTCCAATTGCTAATTATGTCGGTCAAAGACATATAAAATATGGCTGGCTACGCACTTTAGGAGTAGTAGAACGTCAAACTATTCACTATAATGGTTATAAAAAATACCATGAAGATAAGCAAATTCATCCAACTGCTGATGTTTTGGGAGAGGTAAATCATTTAAAAAATCCAATTAAACATTTAGTTGATAAAGATATTTCTGATATGCTAGCCCGCTTTAATCGCTATACCAATTGGAGAGCCAATGACATTATTGCATCAGACAATTTAAAAAAAGACTTTTGGCCAAATTTTTTTAGCGGAATCAATCGTTTTTTTAAATCTTTTATATTCAAACAAGGATTTCGTGAAGGTGGAATTGGGTTTATTATCGCTCTGCTCTGTGGACTTTATCCTCTAATATCATTTATCAAGGCTAAGGAAAAAAGTGAAAATAATTAATCTTCTACTTAGTAATAAAAATGGTGGAGTTGAGCAGTCTTTTGTTGCTTATTGCTTAATTTTATAGAGCTTAAATCATGAGGTTCTGGCAATCGTTCGAAAAGGAGCGCCTTATAAAAATAATATCGAAGAACTTGGAATCAAAGTAATTGAAATTGAGAATAATTTTGGCCACTGGGATTTTTTTGTAATAAAAAACCTTAGAAAAACCATCAAAGATTTTGAAGTAAATCTAATTTTTGCTCATGTTGGCAAAGCAATATCTCTATCAAAAAAAACTCTCAAAAAATTCCAAAAAATTCCATTAATTGCCATAAATCATAGCAATAATGTTAAAAGATCAATTGGAGCTGATGTTATCTTATCAGTGAATAAAGAAATTTTTTATAAAACTATTGATTATGGTCAAGCTGAGAACAGAAGCTTTGTAATGCCAAATTTTATTGAATATGACCAAGAATTACAAAAAGAATTTAATTATAATGATTTCTCTTTTAATTCTAAAATTAGAATTGGCACAATGGGAAGGTTAGCTAAAGAAAAAGGCTTAGAATACTTGATTAAAACTATCAAAATTTTAAAAGACCAAAATCATTCCGTAGAGCTTATTATTGCCGGTGATGGAGAATTAAAACAAGAACTAGAAAATTTAACTAAATCTCTAAATCTAGATGAAGAAGTAAAATTTATAGGTTGGACTAATAATAAAGAAAAATTCTTTTCATCTATCGATATTTTTTGCTTATCATCATTAGAAGAAACATTTGGAATAGTTTTGCTAGAAGCGATGAAATATGGTAAACCAATAATTTCAAGTAATTGTGACGGGCCAAAAATCATTATCAAAAATGAAGTAAGTGGAATTTTAGTAGATAAAAAATCACCCGAACAAATTGCAGCAGCAATTTTAAAATTAAAAAATAATCCAGAATTAGTCTTTGATTTGGTAACTAATGCTAAAGAAAATTTACTAAAAAATTATTCTCTAAAAATTGCTCAGGAAAAATTTGCTTCCGTGATAAGAATTGCCTTTTCTTGAGAAATACCCTCAAAACCTGGACATTTTTTCTAAAATAGCTCTTTTGCAGCATTATCCATTCTAAAAACTGGCTTGATTATCCCATCTCTAAGACCATAAACCCAACCATATATAACTGGCCCTTTACCCGTTTCCCATATTTTTCTTATGGTATCGGTTTTGGAAAGATTTTTAACTTGTTCAATCACATTTAATTCAACCATTCGATCAAGCATTTTTTGTTCATCTTTAATTTTATCCAACTCTTCTTTATAAATATTGCGTACATTTTTGATATTTTCTAACCATTTGTTAATTAAACCAAAATCATCCTCGCTACAGGCTGCAACAACACCACCACATCCATAATGACCACACACAATAATATGCTCTATTTTTAAATAATTAACCGCATATTCTAGAACTGTTAATAAATTTAAATCATTCTTTACAACTAAATTAGCAACATTTCGATGAACAAAAATTTCTCCAGGCTGAGTACCGGTGATTTCATTAGCTGGAACCCTACTATCAGAACAGCCAATCCATAAAAACTCCGGAGTTTGAATATTAGATAAACGCTTAAAAAAATCATGATCGTCCATTACTTTTTCCGACGCCCAAGCTTTATTTTCCAACAATATTTTATCAATTTTATTCATAAATAAATCTATTTAATTAGTTGATGAAGCTTATTAAATTGGCTTTTTTTAACTTCAATTTTAAGATTTTTTAAATTAGCATGCTTCAAAAAATCATTAGTAACATCAATAACATCCTTATCAATAAAATCAGCTCTGGTAATATCAATTAATATATTTGAACCAACCGGAATTTTTTCTAAAATTGCTTTTAACTCTGCTTTATTTAAGAAGGAAACATCTTTTCGTAATCTTACCAAATATTGATCATTGTTATTAATAACCATAATTGCCGATTGATAATTGCTACGCAAAATAAATATAAAACTTATAATTATGCCTATTAAAACTCCAATTAGTAAATCAGTGAATAAAATAGCAGCTACAGTAACAACAAATGGAATTAGCTGATCATATCCTCTTTTATGCAATTCATTTAGAATTGAAGGTTTAGCTAATTTATAACCAGTCATAATAAGTATTGCAGCTAATGCACTATAAGGAATTTTATTTAGTAAAGTTGGAATAAAAACTACACTTAAAAGTAACCAAAAACCATGCATAATTGCTGACGCTTTAGTTACTGCTCCAGCATTAACATTGGCTGCACTACGCACAATTACTGAAGTGATCGGCAAACCACCTAAAAGCCCAGAAATAGCATTTCCAAAACCTTGAGCTTTTAATTCTAGATTAGTGCTAGTACGCCGTTTTAACGGATCAATTTTATCGGTTGCCTCAATACATAATAAAGTTTCAACACTTGCTACCAAAGCAATAGTAATTGCTATAACCCAAACATTTTGATTAAAAATTTCATTCCAATTAGGAGATAGTAAAACTGAATTTAAATCAGAAAGATTATTTAACATTGGTAAAAAAACTAAATGCTCTTCTTTTAAGGCAAGAACAGAATTCATGGAAGCAAAACAAGAATTTATAACAGCACCAACCATTACTACTACCAACGGGGCTGGAACAAATTTAATTAATTGATTTTTCTTAAAAGATTTAGTTTCCCACAATAATAAAATCAACACCGAGATAAGACCAATTATTATAGCTAAAGGCGATATAGAATTAATCATTTTAAATAGAATTGAAAAGGTATTCTCATGATCCGTTTGAAAAAATGCTTCATCACCTTCAAAGTATTTATCATAACCAACAAAATGAGGAATTTGCTTTAAAATTAATATTACCCCAATTGCAGCTAACATTCCCTTGATTACGGTATTTGGGATAAAATCCCCAATAATTCCTAATTTTAGAAATCCAAAAATTATTTGAAAGATA
>CAMDAI010000110.1 GCA_945888585.1 Rickettsia typhi
ATTTTTGATGCGGTGGAAAATATCACAATTTCTATTTTAGCAATTTCAGGAATGGTTGAGGATATGGAAGTTAAAAAGGAAAATATGCTTAAAATGGCTTCCGCTGGTTTTTCTACAGCTACAGATTTAGCTGATTTTTTAGTTAAAAACTTAAAAATGCCTTTTAGAAAAGCTCATCATGTTACCGGCCAGATTGTTAAATTAGCTGAAAATAAAAAATGTGATTTAAGCGATTTGAACTTAAAAGAAATGCAAAAAATTGAGCCAAAAATAACTAAAAATATTTTTGAAGTTTTAACTGTTGAAAGTTCGGTAAATAGTCGCCAAAGCTTTGGCGGAACTTCTCCCATTGCTGTTAGTGAGGCAATTAAACAAGTAAAAAAACTTATTAATTAATACTTTTTAAATTATTGGATTAATTCCCCAATTTCTGCTTTTAGTTCAAAACCGGAATAAATTTTTTCGTAATAATAATTTATTTTATTAACTTTGGTGGAATAAAATTCTTTTTTGGCGATCAGTAAATCTATCAAAGATTTTGTTCCTAATTTTTCTTCTCTTTCTATAGATTCAAAATAAGTTTTATTGGCTTCTTCCAGCATTTTAGATGATTTATACATGGTATGAAAATTTTTAATTTTGCTTACACATTTAAATATAGAATTATAAGTATTATTCTTCTCTGCTTCGAAATTATATTTTTCTTGTTGTTGAAGGCTTTTAGCAATGCTGATATCTGAATATTCTATTCCAGAATTAAAGATGGGAATATGGAAATTAAGATATACAGCGGAATTTCTTTGTCGTCGGTTATTTAAATAAATTGAGTGTTTATCATCGGAAGAATCAAAATTTAATTTCACAGTTGGAGAAAGAGAAGATACAGCTGACAGAGAATTATATTTAGAGGCCTGAAAGCTGTTATTTGCCATTTTTATTTTGGGATTATTTTGTAATGCCAAAGCATATAGTTTATCAATATCAAGATTTTGCGGATCTCTAATTAAAACATCTTCGTTAATATCTTCAAATGGCGCAACTGCTTGATATTCAAGACCAGTATGAATTTTAAATTCTGCCTTGGATACTTCCAGATTATTTTTAGAAGTTATTTTATCACTTATGGCTTGAATATAGTCGGATTTTGCTTTTACTAATTCTGATTTGGTTATGTCTTTGGCTCTTGATCTTTTTTCTACATATTCTACTAATTTTTCTTGAAAATCGGCATTTTCACTTTGAATTTCAAGAAGCTTTGAATATCGCAAAATATCAATATATGATTTTATAGTTTTTAAATAAATTTCTTGTTGTTTGTGATCAAGATTTGACTTCTCTTTTTTGACTAAACTATCAGCTTTATTGGCCTGAAAAACTGTATTGCCTCCATTCCATAAATCTTGAGAAACATTGATTGATCTTCGATCTAAATCACCATTTATGGTTGGATTTCCAGTAACGCTATTTTTTTGAGAACCATTATTGATGTCTGCTGAAACACGTGGTAAGAAACCAGTAAGAGCTTTCTTTTTTTGAGTCTTTACTGATTGATAATATTCCTCTTCAGATTTTATTTCTAAATTATTTTCACGCGCACTATGGATTGCACTTTCAAGATTGATTTTTGCCAGTGCGTCATCGATTGAGATAAAGGTAAAAATATTAACAAAAAAAAGACCTATATAAATTGTCTTATTTTTTTGGATTTTTATAGAGTTTTGGTTTTTTATCATTTGTTTCTACGAACTTATTACTATTCCTCTCTGAAAGCATTATACATGCTTAAAGATATTGGATCAAAAATATATTGTAAGAATGTTCTCTGTCCTGTGAGAATATAGCTTTCAACTGGCATTCCTGGGTATAATTTTATACCTTCTACTTTTTTTAATTCCGCAGCGTCAATTTTTATTTTGGCTAAGAAGTATGAAGTTCCACTCATTTGATCTTGAATGCTGTCGCCGGAAACATTAATTACAACTCCATTTAACATTGGAACTTTTTTGCTTTTATAAGCAGAAAGTCTAATTTTTGCTTCTAAACCAACCTTTACAACATCTATATCCCCAGGATTAACTTTTACCTCCGAAATTAATTCATCATCTTGTGGTATTATCTCCATAACTTCTCCGCCAGGAGCTATTACACCACCTTTGGTATGAAATTTTAAACCATTAACAATACCGCCTTGAGGAGCGGTAATTAATGTTCTTTGTAAAATATCAGATGAAGAATTTGTTTTTTCTTCTAAATCAGCAATTTTGCTTTGAATTTCTTGCAGTTCTTTAGTTACCTGATTGGTATTTTCAGTTTTAATATTGGTTATTTCCAGTTCAGCTTCATTAATTTTTTGTTTGGTTTTAGAGATGTTGGCTAAATATTCTCCTCTAGATCCTTTTAATTCAGATATTTGTTTTTTTAGTTCAAAATATCTACTTTTAGAAATTATTCCTTCCTTGTATAACTTGTGTAAAGAACTCCTTTCATTAGTTGTTAAATTAATTCTTTCCGAAATAGATTTTTTTTGTGATATAAGGCCATTGGCTTCATTTTTTAATTGCCCTACTTTCTGCCCAAAAATATCTATTCTTTCTTGCAATGATTTTTTTCTAATTAAAAACAAATTTTTCTCTCCTTCCAGAATTTTCATTATTTCTGGATCGTTCATATATTTATGTTGCAGCGAAGAGAAATCAGGATTTTTCTCGTGGAGTCTTTCAGCCTCTAATCTGATCTTGGAAGCTTTTAAGGAAAATAATTGTTTTTCTAAAACTTCCTGACTTGTTTTGGCAAATGCTTCATTTAGTTTAATTAATTTTTGACCTTTTTCAACTATTTGTCCATCACTGACGAATATTTCATCAATGATTCCGCCTTCTAAATGTTGAATTTTTTTCTTATTAGAATTTAAAACTATTTTTCCATTGGCAATTGAGGCACTACTTATTTTTGCTGTAATTGACCAAATAAAAGATGTGCCAAAAAGTAATAAACTAACTATCAGGCCAATTTTTATTGGTTTTGCAGCTATATTTAAAGGCTCATTTCTTTTTTTATTCATGATAGATGCCTATATGTTGTCTATATTGCCACCGGTATCAGCCATATTCATTTTTGCCAATATTTCGTTTTTTGGTCCAAATAATTTAGCTTCTCCGTCATGCATAACCAAGATTTTGTCTACAACTTTTATAATACTGGTTCTGTGTGATATCACTAAAACGGTTATATTCTTTTCTTTGGCATTTTCTATTGCTTTTGCCAAGGCCATTTCTCCTTCCTGATCCAAATTGGAATTTGGCTCATCCAGAACAATAAGCTTTGGATTTCCATAAAAAGCTCTTGCCAAGGCAATTCTTTGTCTTTGTCCGGATGAAATTTTAGTTCCCCATGGTCCGATGTCAGTTTCATATCCTTTCGGCAATTTTAAAATCATCTCATGGACACAGGCCATTTTGGCGGCAGCAATTACAGTTTTGTCATCAGCCTTTTTGTTCATTCTGGCAATATTGGTTTTTATATCACCATTAAAAAGCTCTATATCTTGTGGTAAATAACCAATATATTGTCCTAATTCTCCTGATTTCCAATTTCTTATATCAGCATTATCAATTCTAACGTGACCCACAGTTGGGTTATAAATGCCGGTAATAAGTTTCCCCAAAGTGCTTTTTCCAGCTGCAGTTGGTCCAATTATTGCTATGATTTCCCCGGGATTTATCTCTATATTGATGCCTTTAATTACTGCTTTTTGTAATTTTGATATGGTAAAAGCCATTTTTTCAATTGATAGTTTTCCGGTTGGCACAGGAAGACTGATTGATTCTATGTTTTTATCATTATCTGTAATCAATTTTTTAAGTCTTTCATATGATTTTTTGGTTCCAATCAAACTATTCCATAAAGAAATAGCTGAATCAAATGGCATAAGAGCTTTACCTGAAAGAATAGAGCAGGCGATAATTCCGCCAGGACTCATTTTGTGGTTAAGCACCAAAACAGCGCCAAAAGCAACAGTTAGAACATAAATTGCTGAACGAAAAAATTTAGTGCTATTACCGACAAAATTAGATTTAAAACTAATATGATTTTTTATTTTAATTAGTTTTTCATTTATCTCCTGCCAATTAGAAATTAATATTTCTTTCATAGACATAGATTCAACTACCTCAGCATTACGAGACATAATTTCTAATTCTCCGGTGCTATGCAGATTCATTTGATTTGCTTTAAGTAATTCTTTTTTAGTCAAAAAATCATTAATCCAAGCTAGTAATAATAAAATTAAAGCTCCAATAACAACTAAATAACCAAGTAAAGGATGAATGAAAAATATGACAATAATATAAATCAAAGACCATGGAGCATCGATAACCGATATTAAGGATGGGCTTGAAATGAAATTTTTTATAGTCGTTAAATCTTGAATGTTGCCGCTTATAGCTGGTTTAGAATTATCCTGAATTATGGAAGAAAAAGATAGGCTGATAAGTAATGATGATAATTTGTGATCAAGAAAATCACTAATGTGATGCAAAATAGATGATCTTATCCCCTGAACAAAATTAAGAATGATTGAAAATACAATCATTATTATAGTAAGAGAGATTAGGGTTTCTATGCTTCCACTAGAAAGAACCCGATCAAATACTTCTAGGGAATACATAGAAGTAGCAAGAGTTAAAAAGCTTACTATAAATCCAAAAAATATAATATAATAAATTGGCTTTAAACAAAACTTGAAAGCTTGATCTATTTTATTGTCTTCAAAATGAAATATGTGCATAGATTGGGCAGTTAAAAATAAATTCCAAGGGTAGTTACATAGCTGGTTATATTCACTCTGATTTTATCATAAGAAGAGTTTTCAGCCCTAAAATTTAGGTTATAATTCATAACATCAAATTTTAGTTTTAAATTAGATGCTAATCTAAAAGATAATCCGCCTCCAAGAAACCCCGAGCCTTCTCTGAGAGATTGCGAATCTCTATCTTTTTCCTGATATTTGAAATCAGTCATAACATAGCCACCGCTGCCATAAATATTTACCATTTTATATCCATAACCAAAAGAATAATATGGTCCATA
>CAMDAI010000111.1 GCA_945888585.1 Rickettsia typhi
TTACATATTTTTTAAAATAACTGATAAGGAATATGTAGTTGGTGCTCAAGGAACTCCGCTAATTGCAGAAAGGTCACTTGCGGTTGATAATGATATTATGCCATATGGGTTTCCGATTTGGGTTAATACTAAAATTAAAAATAAAGAAAATACTGGATATAGTTCATATCAAAAATTATTAGTTACTCAAGATGCTGGTTCTGCTATAAAAGGAGTAGTGCGTGGTGATATATTTTTTGGTCGCGGTTCTGGAGCTGAAAAGATGGCTGCTAGCATGAATAGTTTAGGGAATTATTACATATTTTTACCAATCAATGTAGTGGATAAATTTTCCGGCAGATAATTTCTGATGAAAAATTTTTATTTTAGAATTTTATTAATTCTTCTGATTTTATTTGTTGCGTCTTGCGGAGGGGGAGGTGGTGTTGGTGGCAATTCGAATGGTGGAAATGTTATGGGATCTGGTAATGGAAGTGCAAGTGGTGTTTGGAATTCATCGGTTAATTCATCCTTAATTTCAAGCTATAGGACAAATGAATATAATAATAATTGGGGACTTGAAAAGATTAGATCAGCTGAAGCTTATGCTGCTTTGAGTCAGAATGGAAAAGTAGTTGATGGAAGCGGTGTTAAAGTTGGAGTTGCTGATACCGGAGTTCAAACAACCCATTCTGACATTAGTTCAAATTTTCAATCTTTAGGAAGTTATGATTTTGTTAATAGCGATTCTGATGTAAGGGATGATAATGGTCACGGTACTTTTATTTCAGGCATAATTGCTGGGGTAAGTGGGAATGGAGGAATTCATGGAGTTGCATTTGGTGCGAGTTTAATGGAAGCCAAGGTTTTAGATTCTGCCGGGTCTGGTAGTGATAGTGGAGTTGTGAGTGGAATTAATTATCTGATTACCAATGATGCAAGAGTGATCAATTTGAGCCTTGGAAGTGATGCTGCGGTTCCTAATATTTACAACAGTTTAGTTAATGGTAAAAATCATGAGGTATTATTTACTATTTCGACCGGCAATGGAGGTGATGATCAAATTGGAGATGCACAACCATCTTATCCGGCTTATTATGCTTCTGATGTAACTTTACAAGGCTATGTTATTGCAGTTGGAGCTATTGATTCCAGTAATGTAATAGCTGGTTTTAGCAATAATTGTGGAGTAGCTAAAGATTATTGTTTAGTTGCTCCCGGAGTTGATATAAAAAGTTCTTATCCGACCACAATTTTTGTTAGTGGATATGCTAGTGGTGGTGGAACATCTTTTGCAGCCCCACATGTAGCTGGTGCTGGTGCTGTTTTAATTGGTGCCTGGCCAAATTTAACTGCTAAACAAGTTAGTCAAATTCTTTTTCAAACAGCAACTGATTTAGGTGCTCCAGGAGTTGATACTATTTATGGTCATGGTTTGTTAAATTTATATGCAGCAGTTCAAGCTCAAGGACAAAATACTATAACTTTTTCTTCAGTTTTTGTTAGTGGAGCTGGATATGATGTGAGGCAAAGTTCAATTAATTCTAGTCCTATTTTTGGTGATTCTTATGTAAATAATATTGCTCCAATTTTACAAAAAGCTGTGTTCTTTGATGATTTTGGTCGAGATTATAAAGCAAATTTAGATCAAAAAATATTTACCCCAACAAATGAAAGTTATAATTTAGATAATTTGATGTTTAATAATTATCACTTTATAGAACTACCGATTGCTTCTGGATCTAGTAGTTTGAAGTTTAAATTTTTGACAAATAATTTGGATCAAGATGATTTTTCCGGACAAACCAGAATTAAAAAACTTGGTTTAAAATATTTGGTATATGATAGATCTAGGGAAGATTTATCTGAAATTAATCAGGCGAATATATCTTTTTCTTATTCTAAAAATTTTGAAAGTGGTTTGAAATTTAATTTTTCTAATAATGATTTAAGTAGTGAATTAGAGCAAAATCCAATTAATAAATTTGGTTTTATTGCGGCAAATTATAATATTTCTCCATATTTATCACTTTCTAGACAAGATTTTTCCAATAATTCTTTGGGAAGATTAGATCAAAAACAATTTTCCTTATCGCAACAACTAGGAAAAAATTTTACCAGTAATTTTTCTTATTTTAATTCTAGTCAAAACTATTCTTTTTTAAAGTCAGGAGAGCTTGAAAATAAAGGTTTAAATGGTGGATTATCCTATAGTTTAAAGGATGATTTAATTTTAAATTTTAGCTATGGAAATTTAGCGGAATATAATAATCGTTTTTTAGGAACTAAATCATACGGTGCTTTTTCTAATCAAGGCAACGCTACCACTAACTATTTGAAGGGTACTTTTACTAAAAAAATATTAAGAGATTTGTATTTTGTTTCCAGCTACTCTGAAGGTAAAACTAATATTGATGGCAATGATATTGGAATTTTTAGAGGATTTAATAATATTAGAAGTAGAGCATTTTCAATAGGTTTACTTACTAATGAAATTTTAGGTGTAAAATTGGGAATAGTTTACAGTGAGCCGCTACGAGTTTATCGAGGTTCAGTTAATATTGATATTCCGATTGGAATAAATTCTGATGGAAGTATAAATCGCTTAAAAGCAGATAATATAAGTTTAAAGCCAAGTGGCAGAGAAAAAGATGTTGAATTATTTTGTGGTTTTAATATTGATGATTTTTCTAAAGTTGATTTAAATTTATTAATACAAAATCAACCAGGAAACGTAATGAAGGCTGCAACTCGATATCTTTATATACTAAAGTATAATATGCAGTTTTAATACTTGATTTTTTTGATTATATGTTTATAATCCGCGTCCTTCTTATATCTTAACAATTTTTATTACGTAATTTTTTATACATTATGGGTACCAAAAATAACCCTAAGAACAGGGGTAAAGCTTTAGAAAAAAAGAAACATAATGGCAAAGAAGTTGAGCCGATTCTTTATTACGGAATTCATTCTGGTCATGGTAAATATATGGCTGGAAAATATGTTGGTGGTAATCAGATGGTTGCTGACGATGCCGGAAAACCGCTTCCTTGGGATTCAATCTAAGAATTTAATCTTAAATATCTGCAATAAAAATGCCAGAAGTTATAATCAATGGCCCACAAGGCAGAATTGAGGGTCGTTATCATCAAAATACCGATCCTAAAGCTCCTGTTGCTTTAATATTACATCCACATCCTCTTTACGGTGGAACCATGAATAATAAAGTGGTTTATAGCCTATATAAAAGTTTTGCTAATAATGGTTTTACTGTTCTTAGAATAAATTTTAGAGGTGTTGGAAAGTCGCAAGGTCGTTTTGATAATGGTATTGGTGAATTACAAGATGCTACTGCGGTGTTAAATTGGTTGCATAATCAAAATATGGATGCCTCAACTTTTTGGGTTGGTGGCTTTTCTTTTGGATCATGGATTGGTTTACAATTAGTAATGAGAAGACCTGATATTGAAGGATATATTTTAGCAGCCCCACCTGCAACTAAATATGATTTTAACTTTATTGTTCCTTGTCCGGCTTCTGGTCTTATTATCCAAGGTAATAAGGATGATATTTCTAAGGAAGTCGATAGTTTAAAGGTTGTCGATAAATTATCTGCTAGAGAAGAAGCTAAAATTGATTACAAGATGATTGATGGTGCTGATCATTTCTTTCGTGATCATATGGAGGAGCTTGAAAAAGCAATTGATGGCTATATAAAAATGCGTATAACTGAAGATTTTGGCAAAGTTAGAAAAGTTAAGCGCGATAGAAGACGCCGCCGCAAGAAGAAAAATCTTCCACCTTCAAAGGCTGAACAACATGTTTCTCCGGTGAAACCCCTGTCGTCTTTTTAAAACTAATTGGTAATTCCATTAGATTTCTAATAGCAAGAAAGGCAAAAGCTTCAGCTTCAACCCCGCCACCATTATTAATAATTTCTTCTATGGAGATTGTTTTAATTTTGGTAATGTCAGAAATTAAATTCATTATTGTTCTATTTTTTCTGCCTCCGCCACAAACTATAATTTCTTTCGGACATTTTGGTAATTGTTTTAAGCTTGTTTCTAGAGCTTTTGCAATTATATAACACATTGTTGCAAGGGCATTTTCTAGTTTTAATTTTTTAATTTTTTCTAAAGATTTATATAGCTGGTTACGATCAAGAGATTTTGGGGCCTTTTTTTTAAAGTAATCAAGAGTTAAAAATCGATGAGCTAAATCAAGGTTAATTTTTCCTTTTTTGGATAATTTTCCATCAAGATCAAAATGCATACCAGTTTTTTTAAAAACTAAATCATCAATTGGAGCATTACCAAAGCAAACATCAAAAGCAATCAGATCATTTTCATTATTATTTTCAATATAAGTAAGATTAGAAACCCCACCAATATTTAAAACAATAATTGGTTTGTAATGATCTTGAAACAAAGCTTTGTGATAAATTGGGACTAAAGGGGCTCCATTACCTCCAAAAACAATATCTTTGATTCTGAAATCAGCTACTACATTAATTCCTGTTTCACTGGCAAGCATTTGAGCATTGCCAATTTGCCAAGTAATTTTTTTATCAGGATCATGAAGAATAGTGTGTCCGTGAAAACCAATAATATCAATTTCTTTAGTTGATAAATTGTATTCTTTAATAAATTGTAAAGTGAATTCAATATGTTTTTTAGTAATTTCTAATTCAGCCTCTTTAATTTCAAGTAAAGAAGAAAAATTATTATTAATAAGTTTTTTTATAATATTTCTGGTTTTAGTTGAGTAGGGATAATAAATAAATTTATCTCTTGAAATGATATTTTTGCCATCACTTTTGATTAATGCGACATCAATTCCATCCATAGAAGTTCCGCTCATTAGGCCAATTGCGGTTTTAATTTTATTCATATGGATTTTAAAAGATTTATAATGTTGATTATGCTGTGCTTTTTATCTGAATTTAAATTTTTAACTTCTAGAAGCAATTTATTAATT
>CAMDAI010000112.1 GCA_945888585.1 Rickettsia typhi
GTAATATTTGAATATATTGAAGTTTTTTATAACAGAATCAGAATCCACTCTGCTAATAATTATTTAGCTCCAGTTGAGTTTGAAGAAAGGAATAGAAAATTTCTAAAATATACTTAATTTATGTGTCCGGAAAAGTGTAGACAGATCACAACTGGAGTATTACGGCAAAATTTTACAAGCGTCAACTATACCTATTAAGATTGATCCCAATAAAAAGGAACAAGATTTAACGGATGAAGAGAAATTTGGTAAAATTGCCAATCCCACAGTTCACATTGCTCTTAACCAACTTCGTAAAGTTATTAATGAAATAATCACGCAATATTGCAATCCAAGCGAAATTTCTGTCGAGTTAGCAAGAGATTTAAAACTTAGCAAAGATGAGAAAGAACGGATGGAGTTTTCTCAAACAAAAAACCAAAAAGAAAATGAAAGGATTGCTAAAAAATTGGAAGAAGATGGGCAAATAAATAACTACGGTAATCGCTTAAAATATAAACTTTGGGAAGAATTATCAAAAGATATTAATGATCGCAAGTGTGTTTATTCAGGCATTCAAATACCTGCAAATAAAATATTTAGTAATGAAGTTGAGATTGAACATATTTTACCTTTTTCAAAAACTTTTGATGATTCAATAAAAAATAAAACTTTATCTTATCATTCAGCTAACCAATCCAAAGGTGACAAGGCCCCATACGATGCATTTGGCAATTCATCGCAAGGTTATAATTATGAAGAAATAAAAGTTCGTGCCAACAACTTACCAAAAAATAAAAGTTGGAAATTCTATCCAGATGCAATGGAAAAATTTAATGATGAAAACAGTTTTATAGCTAGACAATTAAATGACACCAGATATTTATCACGCATTGCCACACAATATTTGACGCATATCTGCAAAGCTAATAAAATCAATGTCGCTAATGGACAACTAACTTCACTGCTTCGTCATCATTGGGGTTTAAATTCAATTTTAAATAAAATAGAAAATCAAAAAACTAGAGATGACCACCGTCATCATGCAGTTGATGCTATTGTAGTAGCAATGACCGACCGCTCAACTTTACGCAAGGTTTCTAATGCTAAGAGATATTATTCTAAAATCAAAAATGATAATTTTGAATATATTGCTGGAAAATTTAAAATTGAAGATCCTTGGGAAGGCTTTAAAAAAGAGGCTGAAGAGGCTATTGAAAAAATTGTAGTTTCACATAAGCAAGATCATGGAAAAAATGGAAAATTACATGAAGAAACTTATTACGGAATTATCGATCCAGCACAAAACCTTGAAAGAAACGGAAAAATTAATAGTGGGTATAATTTTGTTTACAGAAAAAATCTTGCAATACTTTCTGAAAATGAAATTGAGAAAATCAGAGATGAAAAGATTTATCGCGAATTAAATGAAAAGATTGGCGATATAAGCGATAAAAAAGAAATCGAAAAAATTCTGTCTAGCTATACAATTAAAAGCAAGAATGGAGAGATAAAAGTTAAGAAAGTAAGATTAATTAAAAAAGAAAGTCGTTTTTCAATTATTAGCAATAAACAGATTTCTTTAAGGAAAAAACAACTGGGTGGAGTTGAGGAAAAAATTCATCAAAAAGGAGTTGTTGGAGGAAATCATCATATTACTATTTGGAAACTACCTCAAAATTTAAAGTTTTTATCTGCCCTAAATTTAAAAGAAAAAAAATTAGAGAAATTTAAGGAAGATTTAAAAGAGGAAGAAAAGGCAAGATTTGCGGAGTTTTTAAAGCAAGATCAAGAAATTTTAAATCAGAAATTAAAGCAATTAGAAATTTTTGATAATCGTATTAAAGAGCTTCAGGGTTGGTCTTCTAAAGATTATAATTATGCGGTAATTTGCGTTTCGGCTTTTGAAGCAATTAATCAAAATAATGATAAAAAACCTCATCCAGCCTCAACTTTATTGGCCAAAATTCATGGTGGGGATTTAATAAAATTCAAAAACGATACAGAATTTGTAGTTGCAAAAGTGATAAAACTCAATCCTGCAGGCAACAGAGTTTTAGGAATCAAACACAATGAAACCGGGAAAGATGTTAAAGAAATTTCTCTATCTTTTGGTAATTTTAAAGATATTGAATTAACAAAGATTTTTGTTACCCCGACTGGTAAAATCTCTGATTCAGGAGTAATTTTAAAATAAAACTATGGCAGGAAGAGTTATTGAAATTGCTGATTCTTTAGCTTCAATTTCGCTAAATCGTGGTTTTATGGCGGTTAAAATTGAAGGAGTGGAAAAAAGCAAAATTCCAATTGCGAATATTGATATTTTAATTTTGAATGGAAGCGGCGCATCGCTTACAACCAACTTGCTTAATCAATTATTAGAAGTTGGAACTTTGGTGATAATTTTAGGAAAAAATTATATGCCTTCTGGCATTTTTTATCCAACCGATCCACACTTTTTACATAAGCAAAGAATTAATTTACAAATTGAATCCTCAAAACCTTTAGAAAAAAGACTTTGGCAATCTGTTGTTAAGGCTAAAATTCTAAATCAAGCAGCAATAATTTCTTTTTTTAGTGATGACGAAGCAAGGCAAATTAAAGAATTAGCAAAAAAAGTTTCGTCTGGCGATAAAGAAAATCTTGAAGCCCAAGCAGCTAGAAAATATTGGCAAAGATTATTTGGTAAAGATTTTCGCAGAGATTTTAATTTAGGTGGAATTAATTCATTGCTTAATTATGGTTATGCAGTTTTGCGAGCAGCAACTGCACGAGCAATTTTTGCATCAGGATTACATCCTGCAATTGGCATTCATCACTCAAATCAAGAAAATGCTTTTTGTTTGGTTGATGATTTGATGGAACCATTTCGTCCATTAGTTGATTTTGTAGTCAAAAGAATTGTTGAAGAAAAGGGTGAAATTTCCGAATTAACTCCAGAACTTAAAAAGTCTTTAACTAAAATTCTTAATCTTGATTTATCAACGGCAAGTGGCACAACCCCAATCGGAAACTGCTTGATTCGTCTTTGCCAATCTTTTGTAAATAGTCTTGAAAGCGGAGAAGCAAAATTAGATTTTCCACTTTCGCCATTGCCAATTGAATTAGAAATTAATTGATTAATGAGGCAACTTTCAGCATATAGAATTTTGTGGATCCAAGTTTTATTTGACTTACCAACCTTTTCAAAAAAGCATCGCAAGGCCGCAAGTGGTTTTCGCAATGCGCTTTTAGATATGGGTTTTGAAATGGCACAATTTTCAGTTTATCAAAGATTTTGTGTTGGTAGGGAATTAGCAGAGAAATATATAAAATATGTAGAAAAAATTGTACCCGAAGAAGGCAGAATTCATATTTTGCAATTCACCGATAAACAATATGAAAATATCATCACCTTCAATGGTAAAAAACAAAAAGAAAGTCCAAAAAATCCAGAACAATATGAACTTTTTTAAGATATATTTAATGATTTTTTTAAAACCTAATGAACTTCACAAGCCCTATTTTCGAGGGCTTGCAGATCAGCTATCTTACTAAGGGGGGATTTGCTGTCAAGCTGGAACAAGACTAGGATTGATTAAAAATCTTCGTGAATCTTACTAAGGGGGGATTTGCTGTCAAGCTGGAACTAATATTCTTTTACGACACTGTTGTAAATTATCTTACTAAGGGGGGATTTGCTGTCAAGCTGGAACGTCAGTCAGTGCATTATTCATTAAATTTTATCTTACTAAGGGGGGATTTGCTGTCAAGCTGGAACATACGCTTCGCGAATACGAGATGAATCCATATCTTACTAAGGGGGGATTTGCTGTCAAGCTGGAACTGAAATTCAACGGAAAAGATAGCAAGAAAGATCTTACTAAGGGGGGATTTGCTGTCAAGCTGGAACTAGCCAGCGATTTTTGGACACGACGACCGTATCTTACTAGCAGTTCATATCGATAAATTACTAACTAACCCTTCAAAAATTTATCAGCTAATCTTTCTTCAATATAGCGGATTTTGTCTTTGATTTAATAGAAGTAGCTGGCGATAACAACAATTTGTTCTTCTGAAAGTGAATCTAAAACTTTAGAAATATTAGTAAATCTTCTTTGAATTGTAGTGCAGATCTTACAAGAAATAGATATTCAATATTGGTGTTATTGCTTTTCATAAATTTTTAAAATGTTGAGAGTTTTGACTCTAGAACATTTCGAAAAAATCTTAAATAGACCAGAAATCTAAAGGGCATTAGCCAAGAGAAGCTGGCTTTGTCTTTGGGGTTTGACAGAACCTATATAAGTATGCTCGAAAGATGAAAAGAAATCCGTTTAATATTTTTCAAATAATTTATTAACCAAACTTAATACCAACATCCATAAGTAGTATAAGATCCGCCAAATTGCCATACACGACCAGCGGAACCAGAACAACCAGACTCCCATCCAAAACAGATTATTCCGCGACTACCGCAATAAGCTTGTCCAGCACAATCCCCAGTTTTATAAGCACAATCCCCATAATGATGCTGGCAAGCATCAAGTGCTCCTGTTGAGTTTAAACCAACATTGGGATGATAATAATAACTGCCGCTGCTGCATGCTCCTGCTGAAGTACAACTCCCACTATAACTCCAACCTCCACCTGAATTGCAGGTGTAGTTAATAGTTCCGGTATATCCAGACTGATTACATGATAAGGAACCACTACCATAGTTAACAGTTCTATTATTAAGACCGCTTATACCACTTATATTACAAGTCTGTAAAGTACAGCTCCCACTCACACTTAATGTTCCTGTGGTACAAGTATAATTGACAGATCCAGTATAACCTGCTGCATTACAGGTAAGAGATGTAGAAGATGCGGTATAAGATACTGATGAAGGAGAAGATATTCCGGTAACACTAACCGGACATGTGATTGCATTACATGTTCCTGTGAT
>CAMDAI010000113.1 GCA_945888585.1 Rickettsia typhi
TTGGAACTGGTTGTAATTGTAGCTGATTTTTCTACCACAGCTTCTTCTTTTTTAGATTCAGTTTTGCTAGGAGCAGAATCTGATTTTACTTGGTATGAATCTAATTTAGATTTATCTTCACCTTCTTCAAGAATTAAGGCAATTAATGAATTCACGGCTACATTTTCAGTTCCTCCAGGAACAATAATTTTTCCTAAAATTCCTTCGTCAACCGCTTCTACTTCCATAGTAGCTTTATCAGTTTCAATTTCAGCAATAACTTCACCAGCTTTAATTTTATCACCTTCTTTTTTAATCCATTTGGCAAGATTTCCTTCTTTCATAGTTGGGGAAAGGGCTGGCATCAAGATTTCAATAGGCATGTCTACAATAGATTTAATTATTAATTTCGAGAAATGTCGCAGATTATTTGGTTGAGAATAAAATGTCTATATTATAGTTTGCAGTGCTTGGCAATTCGTTTTAAGTAATCCAATATTTTCATGACATTAAATAAAAAACTTCCCAAAGCTGTAATTTTTGACTGGGATAATACATTGGTTGATACTTGGCCTTTAATTCAGGTTGCAATTGATACGACAATGGAGCAAATGGGTAAGGAGCCTTGGGGTTTAGAAAGGGTTAAAAATGAAGTTCATGCTTCTATGCGCGAATCTTTTCCCAAGATTTTTGGAGATAATTGGGAAAAAGCAGGAGAAATTTATAAAAAATCTTACCGGGAAAATCATTTAAATAAATTGGTCTTTTTACCTGGAGCTAGCCAACTTTTAGATAAGTTGCTTGAACTTAATATTATCTTAATAATTATCAGCAACAAAATTGGCACAACTCTTCGAAAGGAGACTGGTCATATGGGTGTTTCTGATAAATTCTTTTCAATTGTTGGCTCAACTGATGCTGCTAGGGATAAGCCTCATAAGGAGCCGTTTGATTTGGCTTTGCAGAATAGTGAATTAGATCCAAAAAGAGATTTAATCTGGTTTGTAGGGGACACTATTACTGATGTTGAATGTGCTATAATTTCAGAGTGCCAACCTATTTTATACGGCGAAGGCAGGAATGTTCCCAAAGATTTAATTGTTAAATTGAAAAAAGATCCAAATAAACCAATTCTGTGTTTTGATGATCATTTTGAAATAATTAAGCATATAGAAGAATGCTTACAGTAAATAATGTTAGCTATTTTAGAAATGATCGGAGGATTTTTGAAAATGTCGGATTTTCAGTTGGTCTTGGATCTTGTTTGCTTTTAGTTGGAGGAAATGGAACCGGTAAAACTAGTTTACTTAGAATTATTTCTGGTCTAACTAAGATGAGTGTTGGAGAGCTTTTGTGGAACAATCAAAATATTGAAGAATTGCGTGATGATTTCAATTCCGATATGTGTTATTTGGGCCATAAAAATTTTGCTAAACTTGAACTAACAGTATTAGAAAATTTGGAATTTTTTGCTGGAATTTCTGATAGTAAAATTTTAATTCCTTCAGCAATTAGATATTTTGAATTAGAAGAAGTAGTTAATAAAAAAGTTGGAAAATTATCAGCAGGTTGGCAAAAAAGAGTTTTGCTTTCTAAATTATTATGTTGTCCAGCTACGATTTGGTTGTTGGATGAGCCTAGTAATAACTTGGATAAACAAGGAAAAGAATTGTTGTTTAATTTAATCAATGTTAGAGTTAAAGAGGGTGGAATTGTTATTGCTGCCACTCATGATGAGATGCTTTTTAATTTAGGAAGTAAGTTTTATTTAGAAGATTTTGTTTTTTAATTTCAAATAATTTGTTATGACAAATGACTCGGGAATCTAAAAGCTTTTTAAGTAATTTGCATAACGCAATTAAAGTAAAAAATTGTTATGACTATCCACAAAACTGATATTATTATAATTGGTGCGGGTCCAGCCGGCTTATTTGCAGTGTTTGAAGCTGGTATGTTAAAAATGAAATGTCATGTAATTGATACGCTTGATTTTATTGGTGGTCAGTGTAATGCGCTTTATCCAGAAAAGCCAATTTACGATATTCCGGCTTGTCCTAAAATTTTGGCGTCAGATTTAATTACTAATTTGGAACAGCAGGCAAGACCATTTGCTCCACTTTATCATTTGGGTGAGAGAGTTGAAAGGCTAGAAAAATTATCAGGAGTGGTTCGAGTGGTAACTTCGAGAAATACTATTATTGAAGCAAAAGCAGTTATTATTGCTGCTGGTTGTGGAGCGTTTGGGCCACATCGTCCGCCACTTGCTGGTATTGAAGAATATGAAGGAAAATCAATTTTTTATTTAGTGAAATCGCGTGCTGATTTTAAAGATAAAAAAGTTGTAATTGCCGGAGGAGGAGATTCGGCAGTGGACTGGGCTTTATCATTACAAGAAGTTGCCGCTAAGGTTTCGGTAATACACAGAAGAGATAAATTTAGATGCGCTCCAGAGAGTGCTGATAAGTTAAAAAAATTGGCGAATGAAGGCAAAATTGAAATGGTAGTTCCTTATCAATTAGAGGGTCTAAAAGGTAAAAATGGTCATCTTAGTCATGTTTTGGTAAAAGATTTCAGTAATAATATTAAAGAAATTGAAGCTGACATATTATTGCCATTTTATGGTCTAGCTATGGAATTGGGTCCTATTGCTCATTGGGGATTAGGTTTGCATCGTAATTTAATTGAAGTTGAAGTCAGCACGATGAGAACTTCCGAAGCACAAATTTATGGTATTGGTGACATTATTACCTATAAAAATAAATTAAAATTAATTCTTAGTGGCTTTGCAGAAGCTGCAACTGCATGTCATGATATTTATCATTTGGTTTATCCAGATACGCCACTTCACTTTGAATATTCAACAACTAAAGGTGTATAGACTTATGTTCAACGCCTTGGAATTTTGGATTGCTCTTAGATATTTAAAAGCTAAGCGCAAGGAAGGTTTTATTTCAGTTATTGCCATTTTTTCTTTTGTGGGAATTATGATTGGAGTTGCAACCTTGATTATTGTTATGTCAGTTATGAATGGTTTTCGTTATGAATTAGTGAACCGTATTTTAGGAATTAATGCTCATTTAACAGTTTACTCCAGAGAAGATGGAATAAAAGATTATCAAAAAGTTATTGCTGAATTAAGACAAATTTCAGGGGTTAATTATGTGAATCCTTTAGTTGAAAGTCAGGTTATGGTGGCTGGTAATAGCAGAGCTGCTGGTGGTTTTGTGAAAGGAATTGATCTGGAAGATTTAAAACATAAAGAATTAATTGCCAACAATATTTCCCACGGTCAGATTGATAATATGGTTGATAAAAATACCATAATTATTGGTTCAGGTTTGGCTAATAATTTAAATTTGCAAGTTGGAACTAAGGTAAAATTAATTTCCCCGGAAACTAATGATACTATAATTGGCACCATTCCCCGAATTAAAACTTATGAGGTAGTTGGTATTTTTGAAAGTGGTATGTATGAATATGATACCACAACAATTTTTATGCCAATTGAGGCAGCACAGATACATTTTCGTTATAAAGAAAAAGCCTCGGCAATTGAGATATTCACATCTGACATTAATAATCTTGTAAATGTTAATAATGAGGTAAAACAAGTTTTGATGAAAAATGATCCGAATACTTATGTGGTAGATTGGCAGCAGTCTAATGCTTCTTTTATCGATGCTTTAAATGTTGAGCGTAATGTTATGTTTTTGATTTTAACCTTAATTATATTGGTTGCGGCGTTTAATATCATTTCCAGTCTAATAATGCTAGTTAATGATAAAAATAAAAATATTGCCTGTTTAAGAACTATGGGAATTTCGCGCAAAAGTGTTATGCGTATTTTCTTAATTTGTGGATCAATGATTGGAGTTACTGGAACATTTTTTGGTTTTTTAATTGGCGTATTATTTTCAGCCAACATTAATACCATCAAAGGTTGGCTAGAATCTGCAACTGATACAACTTTATTTAATCCGACCATTTATTTCTTATCAAATCTTCCATCAAGAATTTTTGTAAGTGATGTGGTAATTATTGTTGGAATGGCTTTGGTTATATCCTTTTTAGCAACTATTTATCCTGCCTATAAAGCTAGTAAATCTAATCCTGCAGAGATTTTGCGCTATGAATAAAAAATATAAATTCATTACTTTTGAAGGAATTGAAGGTTGTGGAAAATCAACCCAGGTTAAAATGTTGCTGGAGTTTTTATTAAAGAAAAAAATCCCCGCAATTTTAACTAGAGAGCCTGGCGGAACTTCTGTAGCAGAAGAAATCAGAAATTTATTAATTAATGGTGAAACTGATAAATTGGATAGTACTACTGAGGTTTTGCTTAATTTTGCCGCTAGAAGAGATCATGTTAGAAAGTTAATTAAACCAGCAATAGACGCTAAAAAAATTGTAATATCTGATCGTTTTTTTGATTCAACCGTTGCTTATCAAGGTTTTGCTGGTGGAGTTGATTTAGCGGTGATCGAAAAAATAAAATCGGCAGCAATTTCTAATTTTGAACCTGACATAACTTTTTTGATTGATCTTGATGTTAAAGCGGCGATGAAGCGGATTTTAAAACGAGATAGCAATAATCGTTATGAAAAAATGAGTTTGGAATTTCATGAATCAGTCAGAGCTGGTTTTTTAGAGATTGCCAAAGTTAATAAAAAGCGCTTTAAGATAATTGATGGCTCGGATTCACCTCTTAAAATTCATAAAAAAATTTTAGAAATTTTAGCTGGCTAATTGAGTGGATCTTTTTTAGAATTTCTAAACTTCAAAACATATTCCTATACATTATAAAAAACTCAAAATTATATGATCAAAAGAAATAAAATTGCTCT
>CAMDAI010000114.1 GCA_945888585.1 Rickettsia typhi
GCCAGACAATCAGTTGGTGAACCAATGCAAACCGGTATTAAATCAATTGATAGTTTGATTCCAATTGGACGTGGTCAAAGAGAATTAATTATTGGTGATCGCCAAACTGGCAAAACTGCTATTGTAATTGATACTTTTATCAATCAAGCTGCTGCTCATAAAGGCACTGATGAGAAAAAGAAATTATATTGTATATATGTTGCTATTGGTCAAAAAAGATCAACAGTGGCAGGAATTGTCAAAACTCTTGAAGAAGCCGGAGCTATGGAATATTCCATTATTGTTTCCGCCACCGCTTCTGAAGCTGCCTCCATGCAGTTTTTTGCTCCTTATACCGGATGCACTATGGGTGAATTTTTCAGAGATAATGGTATGCATGCTTTAATTGCATATGACGATTTAAGTAAGCATGCGGTTGCTTATCGTGAGATGTCATTACTATTGCGCCGCCCACCAGGAAGAGAAGCTTATCCAGGTGATGTGTTTTATATTCACTCTCGTTTATTAGAAAGAGCAGCTAAAATTTCTGAAGCTTTGGGCGGGGGTTCATTGACTGCACTTCCAATTATCGAAACTCAAGCTGGTGACGTTTCTGCTTATATTCCAACTAACGTAATTTCAATTACTGACGGTCAGATTTTCTTAGAAACTGAATTATTTTATAAAGGAATTAAGCCTGCTGTAAACGTTGGATTATCGGTATCTCGCGTTGGTTCTGCTGCTCAAACTAAAGCAATGAAGCAAGTAGCTGGAACTATCAAGTTAGATTTGGCTCAATTCAGAGAATTAGAAGCTTTTGCCCAATTTGGCTCAGATCTTGATCAGGCCACTCAAAAATTACTTGATAAAGGTAAAAAACTAACTGAGCTACTAAAACAAGATCAATATTCTCCATTGGGATTTGAAGAACAAGTTGTTGTCATATATACTGGGGTTAAGGGTTATCTAGATAAAATCAGCTCTCGTGATGTATCTAGATTTGAAAAAGAATTCCTTAGAGCAATCAAGTTTAAGCACAGTAATATTCTTGATTCAATCAGAACTGAACAAAAAGTTTCTGAAAATATTGAAGCCGAGTTAAAACAAGCTATATTGGATTTCTTGGCGATTTTTAAGTAGAAAATAAATAAAGACAATGTCTACATTAAAGTCATTAAAAGTTAGGATTAAGTCGGTTAAATCGACGCAAAAAATGACCAAAGCCATGAAAATGGTGGCAGCCAGTAAGTTGCGTCGAGCCAAGCAAATGGTAGAAGCATCACGTCCTTATGCCGATAAACTTCGTGAATTAATGATTAATCTAGCTTCTAATATTTCAGTTAGAGGAAGTCATAACAATAAATTCCCGCTCTTAACTGGAAAACACAAAAATAAAGTTCATTTATTAGTAGTTCTATCTTCCGATCGTGGTCTTTGTGGTGGCCTAAATACTTCTACTGTAAAATATGTTAAGCATCATGTGGATTATTTAAAAGCTGATCATAAACAAGTTAAAATTCTATGCGTTGGTAAGAAAGCATATGATCAGCTCAAAACAAAATATGGTAATTTAATTATAGATTATATTCCTGGCGTTTTTAAAAATAATATCGATTACCAAATTGCTAAAAAAATTTCTGATCGTTTAATTGAGCTTTTTAATAATGAAGAGTTTGATATTTGCAGCGTAATATTTAGCAAATTCAAATCTGCAATTGCTCAAGAAGTAGTTAAAAGACAATTAATTCCAACTCCAGTACATTTAGAAGAAGAAAATTATCAAGCTATTCGCGGACGTGCCCAAATTGGTCATGCTCCAATTAGCTATGAACCAAATCAAGATCAGTTATTATCAGATCTTCTTCCAAAAAACCTAACTATTCAGATTTATAACCAACTATTAGAAAATAGTGCCAGTGAACAAGGCGCTAGAATGGCAGCTATGGAATCAGCAAGCAATAATGCTGGTAAAATGATTAAAGATTTAACTCTGGTCTATAATAGAACTAGACAGGCAAATATCACTAGAGAATTAATTGATATAGTTTCTGGCGCTAATGCTGTTTAGCTTACTATTCCTTTCTGACAAAATTTATATAGCACCTTTTTTAGCTGATTTTTTTAATTAAAATGCCAAATAATTTCTGCGAAAATAATTATTGGCTCAATATTGACAAACCCCTTGGTTATTCTTCAGCTAAAATTGTAGCAATTGTTAAAAAAATCACCAAAGCCAAAAAAGTTGGTCACGCAGGAACGCTTGATCCTCTTGCCTCTGGAATACTTCCAATTGCCATTAACAAAGCAACTAGAACTTGTCAGTATATCACTAATCATGATAAAAAATATCGCTTCACTATTAGTTGGGGCGAATTTCGTGATACCGATGATGCTGAAGGAAGAATCATTGAACAAAACAATATAAGACCATCAACTATTGACATCATAGCATCCTTACCTTTTTTTATTGGTAAAATTAAACAAACTCCGCCAAATTTTTCTGCTATAAAAATTAATGGAAAAAAATCTTATGAAATGGCCCGCAATAATGAGGAATTTTTTCTGGAAAAACGTGATATAGAAATTAATCAGATTAATTTAATTAGTAATGATAGTAGTACGGCAGAATTTGAAATATCGTGCTCTAAAGGTACTTATATCAGATCTTTTGCCAGAGAATTATCTCAAAAATTAGGAGCTTGCGGATATATTTCTTATCTTAGAAGATTAAAGGTTGGTGATTTTAATGAAGACAACACAATTTCTCTTGATAAGTTAAAAAATATAGTTAATTATTCTAGCGCTGACAATTCTATGCTGCATCTGTGCGATGTTTTACACTTCATGTCCGAAGTAGAATTAGATGATCAAAACGCTCAAAAAATAAAAAATGGGCAAATTATCAAATTCAGTGAAAATATTTTACAATTGCATAGTGAATTTCCTGTAAAGATTGTCAATAATGGTGATGTTATCGGAATTGGAAAATTAAGTGATGGTAGTCTGAAGCCAATAAATATTTTTTAATGAATACCACGCATATTACGTTTAACAATATTAATAATAATTTAAAGTTTGTAGAAGCAAATGTCTGAAAGTAAAAAAACTAAAGCTATTAAAGAAAATCCTAAAGCTAAACAAGATACCGGATCAGTTGAAGTTCAGTGCACTATTTTAACCGAAAGAATTACTAGTCTCACCGAACATTGCAAAACCCACTCAAAAGATTTCTCTTCTAGAAGAGGTCTTTTAATCTTGGTAAGCAGAAGAAGAAGATTGCTTGATTATCTAAAATCTAAATCTACTGCTCGCTACGAAGCTCTTATCGCCAAGCTTGAACTTAGAAAATAAACTTACGAGATTAAATTCTCGCTGTTTGATGTTACTTAATATATTAATTTAAAAATCGTTGTTTATGTTCAATGAAGTCAAAAAGGAAATTACCTGGAATGGTAAAAAATTAACCTTAGAAACTGGTAAAATTGCCCGTCAAGCCAGTGGTTCTGTACTAGCAACAATGGGTGATACCGTTGTATTATGCGCTGTAACTATTGCCAGTAAAGCAGCAGAAGGAGCTGATTTTTTTCCATTAACCGTTAATTATTTGGAAAAATATTACGCTGCCGGAAAAATTCCTGGTGGATTTTTTAAAAGAGAAGCTAAACCTTCTGACACTGCCACTCTTACTTCAAGATTGATTGATAGACCAATTCGTCCGTTATTTCCTGATAATTTTTATAATGAAGTGAATGTAGTTTGTACTGTTTTATCTTATGATCAAACTTGCACTCCTGATATAGTTGCTTTAATTGGCGCTTCTGCAGCACTTGCAATTTCTGAAGCTCCGTTTTCAGAAGCAATTGCCGGAGTTAGAGTTGGTTATGTTGATGGCCAATTTACAATCAACCCAAGTGCTGCTGAATTAAAAAATAGCAAATTAGATCTTATAGTTGCTGGTACTGAATCTTCAGTTCTAATGATTGAATCTGAAGCTAAAGAACTTTCTGAACAAATCATGCTTGATGCAGTAAAATTTGGTCACAAGGAAATTCAGCCAATCATTCAAATGATTAATGAATTAAAAGCTGAAGCTGGCAAAACCAAAATTTCTACTAAAACTGAAGATAATTCATCTTTGAAAAAAGAAATTGAAAATCTTTTTGGAACTAGAATTATTACCGCTTTTAAAAAGCAAAATAAACAAGAAAGATCTGGTGAATTAAGTGTAATTCATGGAGAAATTTTAGAAAAATTTGTTAATGAAGAAGCCGGAAATAGCAAAAATAAAATTTCTACAATTTTTAAATCTCTAGAAAAAGATGTAGTTAGAGGCGACATTCTTAAAAGTGGAACTAGGATTGACGGTAGAACTACTGACACTGTACGTCCAATCAAAGCTGAAGTTGGTATTTTACCTAAAGTTCATGGTTCAGCATTATTTACTAGAGGAGAAACTCAAGCTTTGGTTGTTGCTACTGTTGGATCTTCAAGAGATGAACAAACAATTGATGGTTTAGATGAAACTCTAACCAAAGAAACTTTTATGCTTCACTATAATTTTCCTCCATATTCTGTTGGTGAAACTGGCAGACTTGGAACTCCAGGTAGAAGAGAAATCGGTCATGGAAAATTAGCTTGGAGAGCAATTAATCCAATTCTTCCAAGTCAAGAAACTTTTGGCTATGTTACCAGAGTAGTTTCTGAAATCACTGAATCTAATGGCTCATCTTCAATGGCCACTGTTTGTGGAACTTCATTAGCTCTTATGGATGCTGGTGTTCCTCTTCCAAGACCAGTTGCAGGAATTGCAATGGGCTTAATCAAAGAAGGC
>CAMDAI010000115.1 GCA_945888585.1 Rickettsia typhi
CATCTCTAGCGTGAGCACCGCGACTTTCTTTTCTGTTTAGTGCGGCAGTTATAGTAACTAAAGCTTGTGATCTTAAATTATCTAATTCTAAAGCTTCTACTAAATCGCTATTCCATACTAATCCACGATCAGAAATTCCAAGTTCTTCAAAGCTTTTATAGATTTCCGCCATTTTTTCTGTGCCTTCTTTCATAACATTTTCAGTTCTAAATACTGCAGCATGTTTTTGCATAGTTTTTTGCATTTCTAATCTAATTTTAGAAGTTGGAGATTTTCCTTTAGAATTGCGAATTTTGTCTAATCTAGCCAAGCTTTCTTCACCGGCATTTGTAGGTAATTCTGCGTGTGGAGTTCCAGGAGTTATAACTTCTCTGGCTCTAATTGCCGCAGATCTGCCAAATACTACTAAATCTAGTAATGAATTTGATCCCAAACGGTTAGCTCCATGTACTGAAACACAAGCAGCTTCCCCAATAGCCATTAATCCAGGAACAATTTCTTGTTTACCATTTTTGATATTAACAACTTCACCACGATAATTGGTTGGAATACCGCCCATATTGTAGTGAACAGTTGGAATTACAGGAATTGGTTGTTTAGTAACATCAACTCCGGCAAAAATTTTAGCACTTTCGGAAATGCCCGGAAGTCTTTCGTGAAGAATTTTTGGATCAAGATGATCTAAATGCAAATAGATATGATCTTTATGGGGGCCAACACCTCGACCAGCATTAATTTCCATAGTCATAGCACGAGATACTACGTCACGGCTAGCCAAGTCTTTTGCTACGGGAGCATATCTTTCCATGAATCTTTCGCCTTCAGAATTTACTAAATATCCACCTTCGCCACGCGCCCCTTCGGTGATCAGGCATCCAGATCCATAAATTCCAGTTGGATGAAATTGGACAAATTCCATATCTTGCAGAGGGAGTCCGGCACGAAGCACCATACCGTTACCATCTCCAGTACAAGTGTGAGCTGATGTTGCTGAGAAGTAAGCTCTACCATAACCACCGGTTGCTAAAACAACACTGTGAGCTTTAAAGCGATGCATGGTTCCATCTACTAGTGATAAAGCGGTAATTCCACGACAAACTCCGTCAATCATGATTAAATCTAGAGCAAAATATTCTATAAAAAACTGAGCATCATGTCTAATTGATTGTTGATATAAAGTGTGAAGAATGGCATGACCGGTACGATCAGCTGCAGCGCAAGTTCTCTGAGCTGGTCCACCTTCGCCATATTCTTTAGTCATTCCGCCAAATGGTCTTTGGTAGATTTTACCTTCTTTAGTTCTGGAAAATGGAACTCCATAATGTTCAAGTTCAACAATTGCATCTGGAGCTTCACGGCACATATATTCAATAGCATCTTGATCGCCAAGCCAATCAGAACCTTTGACGGTATCAAACATATGCCATCTCCAATCATCTTCGCCCATATTTCCTAGAGCAGCAGAAATACCACCTTGTGCTGCTACAGTATGAGAGCGAGTTGGAAAAACTTTGGTTACACAAGCAGTTTTTAAACCTTTTGCAGCCATTCCAAATGTAGCGCGAAGCCCAGCGCCGCCAGCACCAACTACTACAACATCAAATTCATGTTCGATAACATTGTAGTTACCAATTTTTTTTTCACTCATAATTTACTCTGTGTATAGAAAATTTAAATATTATCCAACTAAATGAAGGCGCAGAATCGCAACTAAAGTTGCTACAAAAGTAACGATTGAAATAAGATTTACTAAAGTTATATAAAAAAACCTTTTACCTTTATTAGAAACATAATCTTCAAATACAACTTGAAGGCCAACACTACCATGATAAAGAGAAAATAAAGCAAATAAAATTGCTGCAATTGTATTAAACGGATAAGCAAAAAATATAGACATATAGGTTGGATCTTTAGCAATATGTAAAGCTGATAAAGCCAACCAAATTACTAGAGGTATTAAAACAATTGCTGAAATTCTTTGTAAGATCCAGTGGCTAGAACCTGATTTAGTTGAAGTAGAGATTTTTTTATGTTCTTTCATGTTGTTTAGTTTTTTGATAAAACAATAAGTGTACTAAGAGCTGTAAGAAGGAGGGATATTGTAATAACTGATATTCCGGTTTTTTTGGCGGTATTAATTTCAAAGCCCTTACCAATATCCCAAAATAAATGTCTTATACCATTACAAAGATGGTAATAAAGGGAAAAAGTCCAACCTAAAATAGCAAGATAGACAATATAATGAATAATGTTTTTCCACGGACAATAACATTCCGCTTCGCCGCCTTCCATTTCTATATTAATTTGATAAGAATAGTGAACTATTGCCCAGCACATTACAATTACTCCAATATACAGAAATATACCGGTAGCACGATGAAGAATTGAGGTAAAGGTTGTAATTTGAGGTTTGTAAATTTGTAAATGCGGAGAAAGTGGTCTCTTTCTTGATGTCATAATTGAGATTGTAAAATGAATGAGGAATAATATTGAAAATCAATGATTTTACTAGCTTAAAACGAAATATTTTCAAATCAACAAATAAATAATGATAATAATTATCATAAAATTAAAATTCTGTCTTGCATAGTTTTGAAAATAACTATAGCTTTTGCCTCTCTTAAATTTTTTCAAAGGAGATTAAATAAATGACAAAAAAAGCTCTAATTACTGGTATAACTGGACAAGATGGTTCTTATCTAACAGAATTACTACTGAGTAAAGGTTATGAGGTTCATGGAATTATTAGAAGATCCAGCAGTTTTAATACTGATAGGATTGATCACCTTTATAACAATCCTGAAATTTCCGGTAAGAAATTATTTTTGCATTACGGTGATTTAGCTGATTCTTCTTCAATTTCTAGGCTTCTAGAAAAAGTTGTGCCGGATGAAATTTACAATTTGGGTGCTCAAAGCCATGTTAAAGTAAGTTTTGATATTCCGGAATATACCACCGACATTGATGCTACCGGCACTTGTAGATTGCTTGATGCAATTAAAGATACCAGAATTAAAACTAAATTTTATCAAGCTTCTTCTTCTGAGATGTATGGAAAAGTTCAGCAGATTCCTCAAAGTGAGACAACTCCTTTTTATCCAAGAAGTCCATATGCTTGTGCTAAAATTTATAGTTATTGGTTAACGGTAAATTATCGTGAAAGTTATAATATTTTTGGTTGCAATGGAATTCTTTTTAATCATGAGTCTCCCAGAAGAGGTGAAACTTTTGTAACAAGAAAAATCACTCGTGGTATCGCTGATATAATGTCTAAAAAAACTGATAAACTATATTTAGGCAATTTGGATGCTAAAAGAGATTGGGGATTTGCTGGAGATTATGTTGAGGCAATGTGGTTAATGCTTCAGCAAGATGAGCCAGATGATTATGTAGTAGCTACAGGAGAAACTTATTCAGTTAAAGATTTTCTTGATGAATCTTTTGGTTATGCCGGACTTGATTGGAAAAAATATGTTGAGATTAGTGCTAAATATTTTCGTCCAGCTGAAGTTGATTTATTGATCGGTGACGCCAGCAAAGCTAAGAAAAAATTAAACTGGATACCAAAAGTTGGTTTTAAAGATTTAGTTAAAATGATGGTTGATTCTGATTTGGAAAAGGTTGGAGTTAAGTTAAAGAAATAGTTGCTTAGTTTTTTGGTTTTTTAATATTCAAATAATCTTTAATTTTTTATGAAAAAAACAATTAATGCTATTTTTTCCGATTTTCCAGCTTCTATAGTTGTGTTTCTGGTGGCTTTACCACTTTGTTTGGGAATCGCTCTTGGTTCTGGCGCTCCCTTGTTTTCTGGAATAATTTCTGGAGTGGTTGGAGGAATTGTAATTGGTGCTTTAAGTGGATCATCTTTAAGCGTTAGCGGTCCTGCTGCTGGTTTAATTGCAATTGTAGTAATGGGACTAGATAAATTAGGTTCTTTTGAAGCTTTTTTATTGGCAGTTTTTATTGCTGGTATATTTCAAATAATTTTTGGATTCTTAAAATTAGGAATTATTGGAGATTTTATTCCAAATACCGTAATCAAAGGAATGTTGGCTGCAATTGGAGTGATATTAATTTTGAAGCAAATTCCTCATTTTGTTGGTTACGATAAATACTTTGAAGGTGGTGAAGCATTTTTTCAAATGGATCATGAAAATACCTTTTCAATTCTATTTAAAATGATTAATTCCATATCGCCTTTAGCCATAATAATTGGTCTTATTTCGGTGTTGATTTTATTATTGTGGGAAACTAAATCTTTTAAAAAAAAATCAATTAATTAAATTTGTTCCAGCTCCGCTGGTAGTAGTAATTGTTGGTGCTGTTATAAATTCTTGTTTTGCTTCCATGAATTCCGTTCTTTCTTTAAAAGAAGAGCATTTGGTTTTTTTACCAATGTTAAATAGTTTTTCTGATTTAAATTCAGTTTTATTATCTCCTAATTGGAATGAAATTTTTAATCAAAATGTTTGGGTTATAGCAATCACTATTGCTTTAGTAGCAAGTGTTGAAACTTTACTATGTATTGAGGCAACTGATAAAATTGATCCATTAAAACGGCGTACCAGTACTAATCTAGAATTAAAAGCTCAAGGTTTTGGAAATGTCATTTCTGGGCTTTTGGGTGGTTTACCAATAACTTCGGTAATTGTGCGTAGTGCAGCCAATGTTAATGCCGGAGCGGTAACTAAAGCATCAGCAATTATGCATGGTTTTTGGTTACTTTTAAGTGTAGTTTTTATTCCAACTTTACTAAATAAAATTCCTTATAGTGCATTAGCTGCAATACTTATTATGACTGGTT
>CAMDAI010000116.1 GCA_945888585.1 Rickettsia typhi
TAAAATTCATCAGTCATTAAAACAGTTTTTGAAACATCAATATTATCTTTCACTATTCCTCTTAAATCAAGAAATCTTAAGCGTTTTTGAATAACTGTTTTGACTTTTCCACCTCTTTCAATCATACCAACAACACATTCTTTTTTAGTACCTCTACCTAAAATAATGTTATTGTTTATAAATTTTATTCAACTAATTCAATCTCGTAAGTAACTTCTAATTCTTTAATATTTTTTAATAACTTATCTTCTTCAATTTCTGAACTCATTCTAAATATAATTGGCAACTCATTTTTCTCTCCAGGTTTAAGAATTTGTTCTTGAGCACATAAACACTGAATTTTTTGCAAATAAATGTCAACTTCTTTAACAGATAAATCATATTTTGATCTAACTACAATAGTATCTGAAGTTAAATTTTTAATATAATAAAAATTTTTGATTTCTTCACCATTTAGAGCTTTTTTGCTATCAAAATTCTGATTAAATTCAACTTTGTTTTTTAATTGATCGGAAATTTTAACAATAAACTTATAGTTAATTTCTTTTGTACCAATTTTATGTGTCATTAAAGAAGACCATAATATTGACTTACAAACATCACTTACTTTGCAAAAAAAATTATAAGTTTGTGATAAAAATAAAATCATTACCAGCGTAATTGTTACTACATAAACTAGGGATTTAATAAATCTATGATGCATATTAATTTAATTTTTTAACTTTCCCAATTGGAACAACGCCATTAATCATAGCCCTTCTGGCAACTGATTGCGTAATTATTATGGTGATAATTATATTGAATAAAACTAGAGATATAATTTTAATCATATAAACCAAAGAATATTTTTCGAAACCTAATCCAATTAATAAAATAGATAAACCATATATATTTGATATGGATACAAAATGAATAGATTGATAAACATCTTTAGCTCTAAAAATGGCAATAGAACAAAGTATGATTATTATGAATCCAACAACAATTAAAAAATTCGCTAGAAAGAATATCATTATACCAAATTCCATTAAAATAATTGATAGTAATTACAATTTTTTACGATTAAGCAGTAAAAATAAAACACCAATCAGTTCTGCCAAAAACAATAACAAAGCTAAATCAATAACATATTCAAATTTTGAAATAGAATTTATGATCATTAGAATTATTGCATTGGTAGAAATAAAATAAAAACTAATGATTTTTTCATAAACATTAGCAACTAAAACGAGCTTAATGACAATGAGAATTATACTGATAAAAATTGTTAAATTTAAAAACAAAACCATATTACAAAATACAAATTTAATTTTTGGTATAGAGATTCTTATTCTTGTAGGAAACCAATAATTAAGGGTTTCTAAAAGTTATTCTTAATAAATTCCCATATTACTACCAGAATCACCCGAGTCAGAATCATTTGGACCAGAAATAATATTTGGTCCTCCCTCAATTTCATCATTCAATTTAAAAGCTTCAAATATAACATTGTTTTTAGGAGTTGCTGGATTTGGATATCTTCCATTGGTTCTATCAATTTTTACAAATTTAATTCCATTAGGAACTCTAAAAGGTGTTGATGGAACATCTTTTAATGCTTTTTTCATAAAATTGATAAATATTGGAAGAGCAACTGAAGCACCAGTTTCACCAGAACCAAGGGTTCTAGGAATATCAAAACCAACATAAACTCCAACTACCAAATCAGGAGAAAAACCAACAAACCATGAATCATAAGAATTATTAGTTGTTCCGGTTTTTCCTCCAATAATCTTTCCGATTGATCTCGCCTTGGCACTGGTTCCTCTTTGTACTCCACCTTCAAGCATAGAAGTAATTTGATAAGCAGTGTCGGGATCTAAGATTTGCTCCCTGTCATCATATACAATTGGAAAAAACGGATTTTTCCCATCATCTGTAATAATGCATTCATCACATCCTCTCTTATCTCTTCGATATAAAATTTTTCCATCACGATCCTGAATTTTTTCAATCATTGCTGGAATAATCCTTTTACCACCATTAACAATAGCTGCATAAGCCGAGACTAATTTGACCAGAGTCGTTTCAGTTGATCCAAGAACGAGTGAATAAATTGGCTCTGGATTAGAATTAATACCAAATCTTGAAATTACCTCAGTTACTTTATCAAGACCAATTTGACTAGCCATTCTAACTGTAGTAACGTTAATTGATTGTTCTAATCCCATCCTAAGAGTAGTCGGTCCATAAAATCTGTTAGAATAGTTAGTTGGTCTATAAGGGGGAAGATTTCCACCTTGATCAAGAGTAATTTCCTCATCCATTATTACAGTTGCCGGAGTTAATCCATTTTCCAAAGCAGCAATGTAACCAAAAGTTTTTAGAACTGAACCCGGTTGTCTTTGGGCTTGCATAGTGCGATTGAATTGGTTAGGAGAATCAATATATCCGCCCATCATTGCTAAAATTCTTCCAGTGTGAGGATCAATAGCGATTAAACCACCGTTAACTTCAGGGATCTGTCTTAAATTATAGATTCCTTGCTTGCCAGCAATTTTTTCCACCATAATTACATCACCTTTTTTTAAAACATCGGAGATTTTTTTAACCATCGGTCCGGTAGCATCAGAATTAATATATTTTTTAGCCCAATTTAATGATGCTAAATTAATAGTACCAATCTCACCATCATCTAAACCAATATTAGCAACTTCCGATGATGCATTTAAAACAACAGCCTTGTGCCAATTACTTTTATAAAGCTTATCAATCGTAAAATTACCCAGACTAGATAACCAATCTATCTTATAATCAGAAATTTCAATATGTCCTAAAGCTCCTCTATATCCATGCTTAATATCATAATCTTCCAAACCATCCTGTATAGCAGTATCAGAAAATTTTTGTAATTCTGGATTAAGAGTAGTTCTAACTACAATACCACTTTCAAATACATTATCTGATCCATAAAGCTCAGTTAATTCTTTCTTAACACTATCAGAAAAAAAATCCGCTCTAACCACCGATTCATCATCTTTCATTTTAAGTACAATTGGTTGATCTATTGCAGTTGCAGTTTCCTCTGTAGTAATGAATTTTTCTTCAAGCATTCGATTGATCACCCAATCTCTTCTTACTTTTGCCTTTTCAATATTTTTTCTTGGATCTAACTTAGATGGAGCTTTAGGAAGTGTTGCTAAAAGCGCCACTTCTTCAACAGTTAACTCATCTATTGATTTATTAAAATAAACCTGAGCAGCCGCAGCAACACCATAAGCACCAGAACCAAGATAAATTTGATTTAAATATAGTTCCAAAATTTTTTGCTTAGAAAATGCTTGAGTCATACGGAAAGCAAGAATTGCTTCCTTAATTTTTCTGGTCCAGGTTTTTTCACTAGTAAGTAAAAAATTCTTAACCACTTGCTGAGTAATAGTTGAAGCCCCTCCAGTTGAAGCGTCTCCCTTCACAAAAGCAAAAACATTTCTAACTGAAGTTCTAAAAATTGCTAACGGATCAATGCCAGAATGCTTATAAAAATTACTATCTTCCGCAGCTAGAAAAGCATTAATTAAATGTTTAGGAATAATTTCAATAGGAACAAAAATTCTTTTTTCCTTGGAAAATTCGTTAAGCAAACTTCCATCGGCGGCATAAAGTCTGGTGGTAATAATTGGACTATAAGATTTAAGCTGTTCGTAATCTGGCAAATTAGAACTATATCTGTTAAATAAATAAAATCCTAAAGTAACAGCAAATAATGACAGCAACAAAAAACCAGCAATTATTGCATTTACGGTTTTTGACATATTTTTAACCTCTTTTTGATTCTTTTGATTTAAAGGAATTAGAATTCACCCTAAATAAATTAAATTTATTATTATAATGACGATAACCAACTTCTCTTTCATGAACAAATCCAAGCTTTTGAAGCAATTTTATACAAGCTATATTTTCTTTATTAACTCTAGCCGGCACAGTTAAATCTGGAAAAACCCTAAAAAATTTTTCTAAAAAAATTGATGAAAACTCATAAGCATAGCCCAATCCAGCAAATTGCTTAGAAACCATTATCAAAAATTCAATCTCATCTTCTAAAGCAAGAGTTCCATCTAGCATTGGTTCTTGTCTTTGAACTCCACCGAATCCAACAAAATTTTTACTTTCATTTTCAAAAAATAAATAACTACCAATATTTTGGTGAGAATCATAACAATCCATGGCTAACTTAAAATCAAGTTCACCATCAATACCATCTAAAAATTCCTTACTGTCCTTTTGATTATAAAGATCAATTACATATTTTTTATTATGCAAATTAGCCATATAGGCTTGAAGACGCAACGTATTAAAAACAATATTATTCGACATTATTATTTTTTACTCCAAACAATTTCTCCACCAGATTTATCTTCAAGAATAATTCCATGATCAGCCAGAAGATCATTTCTAATTTTGTCAGATAATTGATAATCTTTTTTAGCCTTAGCTTCTTTACGCAATTTAATTTGCTCTAAAATATATTTCTCATCAACTTCACTATTTAAATCTTTAGTTAAATATTTTTGATCAAACAAACCTAAAAATTCTAGACAATCTGCCATATCCTGAATTAAATTTTGTTTTTGTTCTTTTTTAGATAATTTAATTTCTTTTACTAAAGAATGAAGAATTGCAAAAGCTTCAGGAGTGTTTAAATCATCACTTAAAACAGCGATTATTTCATTTAAAAATTTATTATTCTGATTAGATAAGTTTGGCTTGATTTCTGCTATATTTTCAAAAACTAAATAAAATTTATTCATCGATTTTTTTG